>NZ_BSEF01000002.1:0-283321 GCF_027925545.1 Sphingobium sp. BS19 | reverse complement strand
CATGGGTAGTAAGGCAATCCTCAAAGCCATCGCGACCTAAAGGCAAGGCTGCGCCCAACTCGCGGCAATGCGGTTTTGTGAAATGAACTCCCTTCTCAAAAACACCGTTCCAGCGTTTTCACACGGCCTGGGTCGCTTCTCGCCTCTCCTCATCACCATCCCCACCAATTTTCCCTGTCCTACACACGCCCGCTTCCGCTACACCCCACCCATACTCCAGGCCAACGCCCTGCAAGCACGTCCATGCCTTGAAACCCCTCGGCCCTTCGGGTCGACCAGCCGGGTGGCATAGGGCGGCATTGATGCTGAGGTTATTACGCAGCGGGTATGAGAGCGCGGGGATGGCAGCGCCCCAAAGCTGCACGCGACCACGGGGGACCGGCTGGCCCGTATGTTCTGGTTACTCTGCGCGCACTTTCCTCACCCCATTGCAGCATCCATCGACCGAGCCAAAGGATGCAACTGGGGGGCGACGTAGTGAGGCCTTTGAGGCTTTCCGCGAAAAACGCGGCGGCTTATTCGGGGGTCGCGGTCGCCGGACGCAGGCTGTTGCCGGCACGCCCGCTGCGCAGGGCGGTGATCCAGCTCAGGGGATTGAGACTGGCCGTGCCGTCCAGCGAGAAGGTGATGAACTCCGCGCGCCCGCCAATGGCTTCCCAAGGCACCGGACCGCCCAGACCCTTTTCCTCCAGAGTCGCACGGCTGTCCGCGCTGTTGTCGCGATTGTCGCCCATCAGGAACACATGGTCGGCGGGAATACGCACCGGCCCATACCAGTCGAGCGAACGCGATCCGACGTCGATGATCTTGTACGTCTTGCCATTGGGCAGTGTCTCTTGCTTCACCGGCAACTCGCACCAGCTTTTGCCGTCACGATCCTGCACCAGTGCGCCGGGGAATTGGTCGGGCGGGCAGGGGGCATTGGCATCGACGGGGATGCGCAACGGCGGGATCCATTTCTGCGGGACGGGCGTGCCGTTCAGGATGACGATGCCGTCGCGCACTTCAAGGATGTCGCCGGGCAAGCCGATGACGCGCTTGATATAGTCCTCTTTGCGCGCCTGCGGCGTGACGATCACGATGTCGCCGCGTTCGGGTAACCGACCGAAAATGCGACCCTTGATGAAAGGCAACGGATGAAAGCTGGGCGATACATAGGACCAGCCAAAGGGATATTTGCTCACCACCAGCCGGTCGCCGGTCAGCAGCACCGGCATCATCGACTCAGAAGGGATATAGAAAGGCTTGGCAACGAAACTGTGGAACGCCAGCACCGCGGCGATCAGCACGAAGATGCTCTTGAACTCCTGCCACCAGTCCACCCGATGGTGCGCTGGTGTGCCGTCTTCGGGGCCGGAACCCTGTCCTTCGTGGCTGGGTGCCGGATCGAAGTCCAGTGTCTGACCGGAGTCGTTCCCCGCATCCATATGCGCTGCCGTCATCTGCGTCCCTTGAGCTATGTGTCGCGCGGGTCTTGTCTGTTGCCCTTATTGGGGCAAGGCTTCGATAATTACAAACGCCTGCGCCCATGGATGATCGTCCGTGAGCGTCAGATGAATGACGGGCCGGTGGCCTTCGGGAATAAGCGAAAGGAGCCGCGTCTGCGCGCCGCCCGTCAGGTGGAGGGTAGGTGCGCCGGACGGTCCGTTGACCACCCCGATATCGCGCATGAACACGCCAGCCTTGAACCCGGTTCCAACGGCTTTGGAGAAGGCTTCCTTCGCCGCAAACCGCTTCGCCAGCGTGCCTGCCTTGGTGAACGGACGCCGCGCGGCCTTGGCCCGTTCTATGTCGGTGAAGACGCGCTGTTCGAACCGTTCACCGAACCGGTCGATAGACTGCTGTATCCGCTCGATATTGCAGAGATCGGAGCCGAGACCGATGATCATCTTGCGGCGTCCATATGCCGCCGCATTTCGCGGATGCTGGCGGCCAGCCCATCGAAGATCGCTTCGCCGATCAGGAAATGGCCGATGTTGAGTTCGGCGATCTGGGGGATGGCGGCTATCGGCCCGACATTGTCATATGTCAGGCCATGCCCCGCATGGGGTTCGATCCCGTTCTTCATCGCCAGCGCCGCCGCTTCGGCGATCCGGCGCAATTCGTCGGCGCGCTCCTGCTCCTCGACATGCGCGTACCGCCCGGTGTGGAACTCGACGACCGGCGCTTTCAACCGGATGGCGGCGTCGATCTGCGCAGCGTCCGCCTCAATAAACAGGCTGACGCGGATGCCTGCTGCGTTCAGCGCATTTATGACCGGCGCGAGCGTGTCGAATTGCCCCGCAGCGTCCAGCCCGCCTTCGGTGGTCCGTTCCTCGCGCTTTTCCGGCACGATGCAGGCAGCATGGGGTTTGTGGCGCAAGGCTATGTCGAGCATTTCCTGCGTCGCTGCCATTTCAAGATTGAGCGGCACGGTCAGCGCCGCCATTAGCGCGCTGATATCCTCATCGCGGATATGGCGCCGGTCTTCGCGCAGATGTGCGGTAATGCCGTCCGCGCCAGCCTCGACGGCCATCAATGCAGCCTTCACCGGATCGGGATGGGCGCCGCCGCGGGCATTCCGGATGGTCGCCACATGATCGATATTGACGCCCAGGCGCAGATAATCACTCATTTTCATGTCTCCGTGCAGGCGACCTGTTGCAGCAGGTCGTGCGAAAAGCCTTTGCCTGTCCATATCTCGCCGAAATCGAACGTCTCGCGATTCGTGAAGGCGATCACGAACAGTCCCAGATCCGGCAGAATCAGATTGCGCACCTGGAAGTCGCCGATCCCGCCGCGCCGCTCGACGATCCGCACCGGCGCCTTGCACCCTTTGACGGGAACGGAGAAGACCCATTGCCCCAGCGCCATATAGCCCAAGGCCGGATCGCCCGCCCACAGCGTATCGCGCGCCTTGGCAGGCAGGAGCTTGCCGTTCAGAAGCGCTCGGTCGAACGCCAGCATGTCGCGTGCCGTTCCCGCCAATGCACCGGCGCTGCCATAGCGGGGGAGGGCCGTGACATAAGCGGGCGCTGCCGGGACCATGTCCGCCACGGCCTTGCCCTCCAGCATGGCTGCGCTGCGCAGTTTTACAGGCCGCGCGATCTTTTGCCGGAAAAGCGTATCGAACGGCGTGCCCGCCACCTTTTCCAGCAAAGCGCCCAGCACGATGTAATCGCAATTATTATAGCGCCAATCGCCACCCGCCGCAGCGCGTCCGCCAAGGCACCAGTCCAGCCCCGTGGGCCCACCCCAGTAAAAGGACGGCGTCCCCCGCGCATCCTTCGGCGAGTCATCGGGATTGCGCAGCCCTGCGCGATGCTGGAGCAATTGTCGCACGGTCGGCGGCGCTATGGGGCCAGCGAGGGCGGGCAGATAGTCGGCAGCGTTCCGATCCAGGTCGATCCTGCCCTCAGCCACTTGCTGCATGACCATCGTGGCCACGACTTGCTTTGTGACGGACGCCCACGGCCATATCTGCGTGGCGGTAAAACGCTCATCCGGTGCGAGGGAGCCAATCGTCCCTGCGCCCTGTTCGCTCAGTATGCGGTTGCGATCCGCGACCAGCACCCAGCCATCGAATTGGGCGTCGGCAGCAATGCGGCTGATCGCTTTGTCGATCGGTACATCCGCTGACGCGGCTCTCGGAAGCGCGAGGCCTAAGCCAAGGGGCAGGAGCAAGAAACGCCCGCGCCGCACTTCTATCGCTACTTCCGACTGCCGGGCTTGGTGGTGGGGATTGCTGCCAGTTCGGGCGGCAGCGTGTCGGCATCATATACCGGGAAGTTGATGCTGACCAAGGGATAGAAGGGAACGCCCAGATCGGCTGCGCCCGCCGAACGGTCGACCAGTGCAGCTTCAGCGATCACGACTCCGCCATCGGCCGTCACGGCTTCCATCGCCTGACGCGAGGAAAGGCCAGTCGTCACGACATCCTCGACCATCAGCACCTTCTGCCCCGGTTTTAGTGCGAAACCGCGCCGGAATTCGAAAGTGCCAGTCGGGCGTTCAAGGAACATAGCATCCACCGCCAGCGCGCGACCGACTTCATGCCCGATGATCACGCCACCCATTGCAGGCGACACCACCACGTCGATCTCGTTGCGAAGCTCGCGGGGCAATGTCTGTACCAGCGCTCGCGCCAGCATGCCGGCGCGTTCCGGGTTCATCAGAACCCGTGCGCACTGAAGGTAATTGCCGCTGTGCTTGCCGGAGGACAAAACGAAATGCCCTTCCAGCAACGCTCCTGCCGCCCTGAATTCGGCCAGCACTTCTTCGTCGGTCATCTGCGCTTTGTCCCTTTGGCGCGGGCTATCGCTGCGACCTTTTCCGGTCTGCTGTGCCCCCTCAGTCTCGCGCTGGCAGATAGGGGGCGAAAGGCCGCGTTGCAACAGCGAAGAAAATCAGCTTATAGGTGCTTGAGGCGTGGAATAACCATGCCTATAAGCCGCCCCGAGCAAGACCTTCCCGGACCCTATGTCTGGAGGGTGGTCGGCTGTCAGGGGTTACAGGGTGTCGAGACGCTTATGAAGATGGTGAAATCGGTCGTACTTGCAGGATTGCTGGCGTTTGCGCCGGTTTTGGGGCATTCGGCATTGGCTCAGGATAATGCAGTTGCCGCGCCTGCAGCAACTGCTGCAGCGACGCCCGCTGATTCGGCGGCTGCCGGAAACTCAGCCGAAGCTGCGAACGCAACGGACGCTGCGCCTGCCGCAGCAACCGTTGCCGCTCCGCCGCGCATGAAGCCGACCTTGGGCATCGGTATGCCGAAGCCGGGCGAATACACGCTGCAAGAGCAGTTCACTTCGACAGGTCGTCAGGCGCGCTGGCTCCACGACATCATGCTGCTTCCGATCATCGTGATCATCTCGGTGTTCGTGTTGTTGCTGATGCTCTGGGTCATGTTCCGCTATCGCCAGTCGGCAAACCCCGTTCCTTCGAAAACGGCCCACAACACCACGATCGAAGTGCTGTGGACAGTCCTTCCGGTCGTCATCCTGCTGGCAATTGCGGTGCCCTCGATCGGCCTGCTTGCCGACCAGTATAAGCCAGCGCCCAAGGATGCGTTGACCGTGAAGGTGACGGGATATCAGTGGTATTGGGGTTACGAATATCCCGATGCCGGTATTCCTGAATTCGTTTCGAATATCCTGTCGCCTGAAAAGGCGCTGGCAAATGGTGAGCCCAATTTGCTTGCGGTAGATAATCGCCTCGTTCTCCCCGCCGGTCGCCCGATCAAGCTGATCATCACCGGTTCGGATGTGATCCACAGCTTCGCAGTTCCTTCGCTTTGGGTGAAGATGGATGCGGTGCCGGGTCGTTTGAATGAGAAGAGCTTCACCATCGATAAGCCAGGTGTTTACTACGGGCAGTGCTCGGAGCTTTGCGGTGCACGCCACGGTTTCATGCCGATCGCTATAGAAGCGCTGCCACCTGCAGAGTTCGACCAATGGGTTCTGTCGCAGGGCGGCAAACTGGCCGGTGCTACCGCCGCACCGGCAGGAGCGTCGGGTCCGCAGCAGGGCAGCGTTCTACCGGGGCCGCCGGAAGGTGCGCCTGCCGCTGCGCCCGCAGCCGCGCCTGCCAAGATTTGATGCAAGGGGTCCGCACGTCATGACAACCGTTACCGCAACCCCGGATGATTTTTCCGGATCTCACGCACACCACGACGATCATGCCGATCACAAGCCGGCATTTTTCGCGCGCTGGTTCATGTCTACCAACCACAAGGATATCGGTACCCTCTACCTGATCTTCGCGATTATCGCGGGGATCATCGGCGGTGCCATTTCAGGCCTGATGCGCGCAGAACTGGCGCAGCCGGGCGTTCAGTATCTTCAGGGCTGGGCATCGATGATGTCAGGTGATCAGACGACGCTGGATCAGGCCTACCATCTTTGGAACGTGCTGATCACAGCGCACGGCCTTATCATGGTGTTCTTCATGGTCATGCCTGCGATGATTGGTGGCTTCGGCAACTGGTTCGTCCCCATCATGATCGGCGCGCCCGACATGGCGTTCCCGCGCATGAACAACATTTCGTTCTGGCTGCTGGTGCCTGCATTCCTGCTGCTTCTGGGTTCGACCTTCGTTCCGGGTGGCACGGGTAATGGCGCTGGCACGGGCTGGACGGTTTATGCGCCGCTCTCCACGAGCGGTTCTGCTGGTCCGGCCGTCGATCTTGCGATCCTGTCGCTGCACATCGCTGGCGCCAGTTCGATCCTGGGTGCGATCAACTTCATCACAACCATCTTCAACATGCGCGCGCCGGGGATGACCCTGCACAAGATGCCGCTGTTCGTATGGTCGGTGCTGGTTACCGCATTCCTGTTACTTCTCGCACTTCCGGTTCTGGCTGCTGCAATCACCATGCTGCTGACCGATCGTAACTTCGGTACGACGTTCTACGACGCAGCCGGTGGTGGTGATCCGGAACTGTATCAGCATCTCTTCTGGTTCTTCGGCCATCCCGAAGTGTACATCATGATCTTGCCCGGCTTCGGCATCGTCAGCCAGATCGTCTCGACCTTCAGCCGTAAGCCAGTCTTCGGGTATCTCGGCATGGCTTATGCCATGGTCGCGATCGGTGCTGTCGGATTCGTTGTGTGGGCGCACCACATGTTCACGACCGGCATGTCGGTCAACGTCAAGATGTATTTCACGGCCGCAACGATGGTGATTGCGGTGCCGACCGGCATCAAGATCTTCTCGTGGATCGCGACGATGTGGGGTGGCTCGATGAGCTTCAAGACCCCGATGGTCTGGTCGCTCGGCTTCATCTTCATGTTCACCGTCGGCGGTGTGACCGGTGTGGTCCTTGCCAATGGCGGCGTCGATGACGTGATGCACGACACCTACTACGTCGTGGCCCACTTCCATTATGTGCTGTCGCTGGGCGCCGTGTTCGGCCTCTTCGCTGGCTTCTATTACTGGTTCCCGAAAATGTCGGGGAAGATGTACAACGAAGTCCTGGGTCAGCTTCACTTCTGGGTCTTCTTCATCGGCGTGAACGTCCTGTTCTTCCCGATGCACTTCCTGGGCCTGTCGGGTATGCCGCGTCGCTACCCCGATTATCCCGAAGCCTTTGCTTATTGGAACAAGATCGCCAGCCATGGCTATGAAATCATGGTCGTCGGCATGGGCTTCTTCTTCGTCAACCTGATCTGGTCGCTCGCTGCGGGCAAGAAGGCTGGGGACAATCCTTGGGGCGAAGGCGCAACGACGCTGGAATGGACTTTGTCCAGCCCGCCGCCCTTCCATCAGTTCGAAACCGTACCGACGATCGACTGACGGCTTTGATGATCGAATGAACGGTGTCCCGGCAAATGTTGGGGCACCGTCAGTCTGGGCAAATGCCTGGACTTTGGACCCCGGCCATGTGTCGGGGTGACGTATGAGGAACAGATGGCCAGTTCGCCGATAGACCTGACGGGTAGCAATGCAGTGCCGATGATCGGTTCGAGCGTTGCCGTGCCTGCGCACTGGCGCGATTTTCTGGCACTCACCAAGCCGCGCGTGATGACCTTGGTCGTATTCACTGCACTATGTGGTTTGCTGGCAGCGCCCGGCAATATTCATCCGGTTATCGCGTTCACGGCGATCCTGTGCATCGCCGTAGGAGCGGGGGCAGCAGGCGCGCTCAACCAGTGGTATGAAGCCGACATCGACGGCATGATGAAGCGCACCGCCAAGCGCCCGCTTCCGGCCGGACGCATGGACCGCCAATCGGCCTTGCATTTCGGCGTTGGCTTGTCGGTGTTCTCCGTCGTGCTGATGGGGCTTGCGATCAACTGGCTCGCTGCTGGCATTCTTGCCGGATCGATCCTGTTCTATGTCGTCGTCTACACCGCTTGGCTAAAGCCGCGCACCGTGCAGAATATTGTGATCGGTGGTGCCGCAGGTGCTTTCCCGCCGGTTATCGGCTGGGCCGCTGTGACGGGTGATGTTACCGCTTTGCCGATTGCGCTGTTTGCCCTCATCTTCTTCTGGACGCCGCCACATTTCTGGGCGCTCGCGCTGTTCGTAAAGATGGATTACCAGAATGCGGGAATCCCCATGCTGCCTGTGGTGGAAGGCGAAGTCTCAACGCGGCGGCAAATCTGGTTTTACACTGCGATCATGGCTGCGGCAGCGATGGCTCCCGTGCTGTTGCGCCTCACCGGACCGATCTACGGCACGGTCGCATTCCTTTGCACCGCGATTTTTGCCGTCATGGCGTTTCAGGTCGGGCATCGCCGCGAAAGCGATCCAGCCAAGATGCTGCCTGAAAAGCGGTTGTTCAAATTCTCGATCCTGTATCTGTTCCTCTTATTCGGCTCGCTGGTCGTCGATCGTTGGGTATTCGCATGACGCCTGAAGAACAGAAGGAAATACGCGCCCGACAGAAGTCGCGTGCTATCGTGACGGGCCTGATTTTGGGTGGGCTGGTCCTGCTGTTCTACGCGATTACCATCGTGAAACTGGGCGCGCAGTAATGGCGACGGCCCCGCATCACACTCTTGCCGATCGCAACCGTCGCACGATGATAGTGATGGCTATCATCGCAGCCGGAATGTTGACGCTGGGTTTCGCGTCCGTGCCTCTGTATCGGATGTTCTGCGAACGGACGGGCTTTGGCGGCACCACGCAGCGCGCGTCGGCTGACGTTGCGGTTACCAAGGCCGTGGGCCACACGATGTCGATTCGCTTCGATTCCAATGTTTCACCCAGTCTGCCGTGGAAATTCTATCCGGAGCAGAAGACCGACACGGTCACGGTCGGCGCACGCGACATGCAGATATTCATTGCGAAGAATCTGTCGGACAAGCCGATAACCGGCACAGCGACCTTCAACGTGACGCCGACGCAGGCGGGTGCGTATTTCACGAAAATTCAGTGCTTCTGTTTCACGCAGCAAACGCTGCAGCCGGGGCAGGAAGTCCGAATGCCGGTCCTCTATTATGTGGACCCGAAGATCCTGAACGATCCCGATAACAAGGACGTGCAGGAAATAACCTTAAGCTACACCTTCTACCCGGTTGAGAACGGGAAAAAGCCGAGCTAAGGGATTTTTAAGCAGCCCATCGCCGACATGGCCGCAAGCAACAGGGAAGATGATACGATGGCAGGCGCCAAGAACCACGATTACCATATTCTCCCGCCGGACATCGTGCCGTTCCTCGGGTCGATGTCGGCACTCGTCATGGCATTCGGTGCCGTGTCGTGGATGCACCCCGATTCGATGCCTGCACATGGTGGCTGGATTTTCCTGATGGGTTTGGCCGGTGTGCTGTACACGATGTATAGCTGGTGGTCGAAAGTGATCGCTGAGGCGCATGCTGGCGATCATACGCCGGTCGTTCAGCTTCATCTGCGTTACGGCATGATCCTGTTCATCGCCTCGGAAGTCATGTTCTTTGTGGGCTGGTTCTGGGCTTTCTTCGACTTTTCGCTGTTCCCCTCGGCTCTTGCGCCGATCGACGGACTGTTCCCGTCGAAGGGCATCGAAGTCATGAATGCCTTCGAATTGCCGCTACTCAACACGCTGATCCTGCTGTGCTCGGGTACGACCGTAACCTGGGCGCACCATTCGCTGATCCATGGTGATCGCGATGGCCTGAAAAAAGGTCTGTGGGCAACGATCATCCTGGGCCTGCTGTTTTCCAGCATCCAGGCTTATGAATATGCGCACGCGCCTTTTGCCTTCGGTGGGACGCCCTATAGCTCGGGCTTCTACATGGCGACCGGTTTCCACGGTTTCCACGTTCTGGTTGGCACGATCTTCCTGATCGTGTGCCAGATCCGCGCCTATAAGGGCGATTTCACGCCGCGTCAGCACTTCGGTTTTGAAGCGGCTGCATGGTACTGGCACTTCGTCGACGTCGTGTGGCTGTTCCTCTTCGTCGCCGTATATGTCTGGGGTGGCTGGGGCGCTCCCATCCACGCAGGATAAGCTGGCTTAACATGATACAGATGCTCTCCCGGTGATCGGGAGAGCCGGAAACCAGAGAAGCGGAGACACCGGGCCATGCCCAAATCGGACCCGCATCTGTTGATCCAATCGGCAAAGGGTCTGTGTCCGCAATGCGGGGCGCAGACCCTTTTTGCTGGCCCCATCCGCTTTGCACCGAATTGCCCAGCGTGCGGTCTGGATTACGCGCAATTCAACGTGGGCGACGGTCCGGCCGCCTTCCTGACCATGATTGTCGGCGGCGTCATCCTGGCGCTGGCGCTTGTGCTGGAGTTCAGGGTGCATCCGCCGCTCTGGTTGCACCTCGTCTTGTGGACACCCTTGATAATCGCATTGGTGATGGGATCGCTCCGCGTTGCGAAGGGCGCTCTGCTGATCCTCGAATATCGTAACAAGGCACGCGACGGTAAAATCGTCCCGGCGGAAACCAAGCCATGATCCGTCGCCTGCCTATGATCCCCACGATTATCGTGCTCCTTGCGGTTGTCACGATGATCGGCCTGGGTGTCTGGCAATTGCAACGCAGAGGAGAGAAGGAAGCGGCGATTGCGGTCCTTCGCGCCAACCCTGCAAAGCCTTCCGTCGCTTTTCCCAAGCTGCCGCCGGTCGATCCGGAACTGATGTTCCGCAAATCTTCGGTCCAGTGCCTGCGCGTTGTCGGCTGGCGTCGGGAAGCGGGGCGTGCGGCAGACGGCACTACCGGCTATCGCCTCATTGCAGAGTGCGCGACGGGTGCCGAAGGGCCGGGGGCTTTGATCAATGTCGGGGTGTCGCCGAAGATCGATGCCAAGCCGCAATGGTCGGGAGGGCGAGTCGAAGGCTGGATATCGCAAGAGCCTGACCATCGTTCGCTGCTTTCGCGCGCCTTTGGTCACTCGATGCCACTACGCCCGATGCTGATCGCACGAGCGCCGGCACCGGATCTTAAGCCAGCAGTGCCGCCGCATGTAGAGGATATTCCCAACAATCATCTTGCCTATGCGGTGCAATGGTTCCTGTTCGCGGGTGTCGCGCTGATCATCTATGGCATTGCAGTTCGTAAGCGATTGGCGCCTGCAACGCTCTGACGACGGCTAAAGCCTTGCCCTCAAGGGCTGTGGCCGCTACCGCGCCAACCACTATGCAATATGTCAGCACCAGGGGGCGCGCGAAAGCGCTGGGTTTTGAAGATGTGACGCTGGCGGGCCTTGCGTCCGATGGCGGTCTCTATGTGCCGGAGGTGTGGCCGCAATTCTCGCAAGCCGAAATCGCGGCGCTCGCGGGGCTGTCCTACGTTGAAACTGCGGTGAAGGTGATGGCGCCGTTCGTCGCGGGTTCGCTGACGGAAGACGAACTGCGTGACCTTTGTACAAAGGCATATGGTCGTTTCAGCCATCAGGCGATCACGCCGCTGGTACAACTGGATCATCGCCACTGGCTGCTGGAGCTGTTCCACGGCCCCACGCTGGCTTTCAAGGACGTGGCGCTACAATTGCTTGGGCAACTGTTCGAGCGTTTCCTGTCCCGTCGCGACGATCATTTGACCATCGTCGGCGCGACATCCGGCGATACCGGATCCGCGGCGATCGATGCCGTGGCAGGGCGTGATAAGATCGACATCTTCATGCTCCATCCCGAAGGCCGCGTGTCCGACGTGCAACGCCGCCAGATGACGACCGTGCGAGCACCCAACGTCCACAATATCGCCATTTCCGGCAGCTTCGACGATGCGCAGGCGCTGGTGAAGCGGATGTTCAACGACACGGAGTTTTCCACCCGCTTCAATTTGTCGGCGGTGAACAGCATCAACTGGGCACGGCTGATGGCGCAGATCGTGTATTATTTCTATTCCGCCGTTCGTCTGGGTGCGCCCGAGCGTCCGGTTGCCTTTGCGGTGCCTACTGGCAATTTCGGCGACGTGTTCGCAGGCTATGCCGCCGCGAAGATGGGCTTGCCCGTCGCGCGCCTCATCGTCGCCACCAATGTCAACGACATTCTCCATCGCGCTCTTGCCGATGGCGACTACAGCCAAGGCACCGTCGTACCCACCGCAACGCCGAGCATGGACATTCAGGTCAGTTCCAATTTCGAGCGGTTGCTGTTCGATGCAGGCGGCCGCAACGGCGTCGCGCTGGCCGAGCAAATGGCGGGTTTCGAAGCGAGTCGCGCCATGCGCCTCACCAATGCGCAGCGCGAAGGTGCATCGGCGTTGTTCCGGTCCGCACGTGTCGACGCCGAAGGCATGGGGCTAGCGATGCGCTGGGCCTATGAAGGGGCGGCGCAGATCATCGATCCGCACACGGCGGTCGGTCTGGCGGCTGCACGCGCTGACGATCTCGATCCGACGATCCCCGTCGTGACATTGGCGACCGCGCATCCGGCCAAGTTCAGCGATGCGGTCGAGCGTGCCACCGGAACACGTCCGCCGCTGCCTGCGCGTGTAGGCAGCCTGTTCGACCGGGAAGAAGCCTATAGCAAGCTGCCCGGAACGTTCGAGGCGATCACGGCCTATGTCGCGGACCACGCGACCCCACGGACATGACGCTCGATACGCTGATCGGTGAGCCATGGGCCGACTACGGCCTGCTGGACTCGGGTTATGGGCGTAAACTTGAGCGTTACGGTAGCTATCGCTTCATCCGTCCGGAGCCGCAGGCAATGTGGGCGCCCGCCACTGCGGATTGGACAGCCGATGGCGAATTCATCCCCGGCTCGGATGATGAAGGCGGCGGTCGCTGGTACTATGAAAAGCCGGTGCCGAAGGATGGCTGGCCGCTAAGCTGGGACGACGTGACGTTTCAGGCAAGCTGCACCCCGTTTCGGCATCTAGGCTTCTTCCCCGACATGGCGCCAGTCTGGACGTGGATGCGCGAACGGGTCGCCGACAAAGCGGAGCCACAGGTGATGAACCTGTTCGGCTATACCGGGGTAGGTACGCTCGCCATGGCCTCAGCCGGTGCGCAGATGGTGCATGTCGATGCCTCCAAGAAGTCCGTGTCGGCGGGTCGCGCCAATGCCGAATTGTCGGGCATGGCGGACAAGCCGATCCGCTGGATCGTGGACGACGCCGCCAAATTTACGGCGCGCGAAGTCCGTCGCGGGCGACGCTATGACGGTATCCTGCTCGATCCGCCCAAATATGGACGCGGCCCTGATGGCGAAGTCTGGCGTCTGGAAGAGGACTTGCCAAAGCTCATCGCCGATTGTCGTCAGTTGCTGGATGCCGACAGCCGTTTTCTGTTCCTGACGGTATATGCTGTTCGGATGTCCGCATTGGCGCTGAAGGAATTGCTCAATCAGGCGTTCTCGGATTTGCCGGGGAAGGTGGAGGCAGGAGAGCTGGCCGTTCGAGAAGAAGCGCGCGGACTGGCACTTCCTACGGCGATTTGGGCGCGCTGGTCGCTCTAGGCGGCCGTCACTCTCGCCCCGCGCGCATCGCGGCCCCGGCGGCAAAGGGTGTGATACCCACGAGCAGAAGTGAGCAGGCCGCGAGTAGCTTAAGCGCGCTGCTGCTTTGATCCCCTAACGATCCCGCGCCGAAGATAAGCAAGGGTACAGCGAGCGGCAGGGCCAGCAATCCGGCAAGGGCACCGCTCGATCGTAGACCCGACGTCAGTGCGCTTACTAGCAAGCCCAACGCGGCCAAGGCAGGTGTGCCGAGAAGTAATCCGACCTCCAGCGTCAGTATCGTCGCGCCATCCAGCTTGAGCAGAGCAGCGGCAGGAAGGACGGCGACCATGAGCGGGGGACCGAAGCCTATCCAGTGGGCAATGAGCTTTGCGATCGCGATGCTTTCATCCCCTATGCCGCGTAAGACGAATTGATCGAGAACGCCGCTATCACGATCCGGCGCGACGAGCCTGTCCACGGGAAGCAGGCTCGCCAAGAGGGCGGCTATCCACAACATGCCGCCGCCGGTTCTGGCCAGCACCGCCGCGTCCGGTCCTACGGCAAAGGGAAAGAGCGCAGCGACGAGCAGCAGAAACGCAACGGGCAACCATAGCCCGCCGGATTTCCACGCCAGCGCGGTATCGCGTGCAATCAGGCGGGGCAGGGCGCTCATGCCTCCGTCTCGATTGGCCGATAGGCGGCAATGTCGATGTCTTGCGCACTTGGCAAAGGCAGCGCCTGATGTGAGGCCGCCAGGATGATCCCGCCTGCAGCCAGATGTGCCGCCATCACTCCGCCCAACATTTCGACAGAGGCGGTGTCCAGCCCATTGGTCGGTTCGTCCAGCAGCCAAATGGGGGCGCCGCTGATCACGACGCGCGCGAGTACTGCCCGCTTGCGCTGGCCCGTGGAGAGCATACGCACTGGGACGTCGGTAAGCCGTGTCATGTCGAGCGCGGCCAGTGCGTCGTGTACCGCTCGCTCGTCTACGCCGTCTATCTTCGCCCAGAAGGCCAAGGCACGCGCCAAGGTTGCTTGCGTATCGAGCGAGAGCGATTCGTCGCTGAGCGCCATCGTTCCCTCATGGCTGATGGTACCCGAAAAAACGGGCAGCAAGCCCGCTACGGCGCGGATGAGGCTCGACTTGCCGGTGCCGTTGGGGCCACGCAACACGGCGCTGTCCCCCGGGCCGAGTGCCACAGTAACGCCGGTCAGCAGCATTCTCCCGCCGCGCAGGCAAGCAACGTTCGACAGGCTAAGTGCCGCGATGCTCATGCCGTGACCATCTCTTCCAGGCTGTGCATATCCTCGTCCGACAATCCGAAATGATGTCCGACTTCGTGCACAACGACGTGCGCAATGAGTGCTTCGAGCGACACGCCAGTCTCCACCCACTCATCGAGCAATGGGCGGCGATACAGGTGAATGGTCGGTGGAAGATCGCCGGTCTGTTCGGTGTCGCCGATCGGTCGGCCGGAATATAGACCGGTCAATGCGAAAGGATCGTCTATCTCCATTTCCATCAATATCTGTTCGTCAGCAAAATCTTCGACAAACAGAACAACGTTCGAGAGATGTTCGGTAAAGGGTGAGGGCAGGCGCGATAGGGCCGCAAGGGCAAGCGTCTCTATATGCGCAGCATCGGGCGCAAAGCTAGCCTGTTGACCTTGATCGTTCATCGCTGCGACATAGGACAGTATATCCCTTCGCGCCATATCCCTCGATACAGGGGGCGGGCGTGTTCCCGAAACAGGATACTTTACGATATGGTCGGAAAACTGGACGATACCCTGCGCGCCATTGCACTCAACGACTTGCCGGAATGGACCACAGTTGTGGAACCTGATGGCATATCGCGCAGCCTTTCCTTTGGCAGCTTTGTAGACGCCTTCGGTTTCATGACGCGAGTCGCGATCCTTGCCGAGAAAGCGGACCATCACCCAGAATGGTCGAATGTCTATAACCGGGTCGATATCTTGCTGACGACCCATGATGCGGGCGGGCTGTCCCAAAGAGATATCGATCTGGCCAAGCAGATCAACGCGCTACTGGCTTAAGCTAATCGGTCTTCTGCTCATCGGCTTTGGGGGCGCTGGCCCACAGCGGTTCGAACGACGCGCCCGCCATCAAAAGAGCAGAAGCAGGATAACCGGCGGCATCGGCTTTTTTGGCCGTCTCGATCGCCATCTCCACTGCGATCTCTTTCGTCCTGAACGGCCCATAATAGCGATTGTCGAGATTGATCTTCCATTCGCCGTCATGATTCATAACGATGTATCGGGCGGGGGGCAAAGTCATCATGGCACCTTTTGTTTCTAGCTTGTTCTTAAAGGTGGTGCGTCCCGCTGGAACGGCAAGGGGGGCGGTGTGTCAGCCCAGCACGTCCATTCTCGTGTTATAGTGGTGCCACGCCATGATGGCTGCCGCACCGCGATGCGGGCGCCAGCGCTCTGCAACCTCCCGAACCATTTTTTCGCTCGGGCGTTCGGGCCAGCCCAATATACGCCCGATCTCAATCTGTACGGCCAGGTCGCCTGCGGGCCAAATGTCGGGCCGCCCCTCTGCAAACAACAGGTAAATCTCGGCCGACCATCGCCCGATACCCTTCACCAAAATCAGGCGGGCAATGGCCTCCTCGTCATCCTCAGGCAATGCATTCAAGTCCAGCGTGCCGGATAGGACCAGTTCGGCCAAGCTGCGGGCATAGCTTTGCTTTTGGCGAGACATTCCGCAGGCGCGTAAGGCGTCATAGTCGCGCGACAACAATATTTCGGGTGCGCAGCCCACGCCCAGTTCCGACTCCAGCTTGTTCCAGACCGACGCGGCAGCCGCGACGCTTACCTGCTGGCCGACGATGGTCCGCAGCAAGGTTTCATAGCCCGGCTCGCGGCCCCGTGGCGGCGGATAGCCGACCCTGCCCAGAGCGGCGGCGAAGCCCGGTTCTATGGTTGCCAGCGCATCTATACTTTCGCGAATTTGCTCGGGGCTGGATACCACGGATTAACTTTCCCAATCTGCGCCCGGTGCGCATCAAAAATGCGTGTGAGCCTTGATTTCCTTGCTGCCAACCGCAATAGGCGCTGCAAGACTTTAGGGAGTGCGTATATGCCGAAGCTGATTGTGGTCAACCGTGCGGGCGAAGAGAAGTCCGTTGAAGGCGATACGGGCCTGTCCGTGATGGAAGTCATCCGCGACAACGGGTTTGACGAGCTGCTGGCGCTCTGCGGTGGATGCTGCTCCTGTGCGACATGCCATGTATATGTCGATCCGGCATTTGAGGCAGCGTTGCCTGCGCTGAGCGAAGACGAAGACGATCTGCTCGACAGTTCCGATCATCGTAACGAAACCAGTCGCTTGTCCTGCCAGCTTGTCCTGACAGATGCGCTGGAAGGCCTGAAGGTAACGATTGCGCCTGAAGATTGATTTTCGAAGTTTGTTGCTAAGCGAAGCGACAGATCAATAAAAAACCCGCCTGCGACACTATCGCAGGCGGGTTTTTTGCATCCTCTCCGATGCAGTTATACGCGACTGGTTCAGCCGTCGTAATCGCCGCCGATATTCTGGTTGCGCGGCGGTGCAGCGGCGGTGAGACGCAAGGCCTCAGCCGATTGCGACAGCGAACCGATTTCGTCTGGCGTATCGTCGTCGTCGATCTGAACCTTCTGCAGGCTGCCGATCAGCGAATCATGCAATTCATGCGGCAAGACGGTCTCGTCCGCGATTTCGCGCAAGGCTACGACCGGGTTCTTGTCTCGGTCGCGGTCGACGGTCAATTCGGCACCGCCGGAAATTTCCCGCGCGCGCTGAGCGGCGAGCAGGACGAGGTCGAAACGGTTGGTAACCTTGTCGACGCAATCTTCGACAGTAACGCGGGCCATCGGGCCTCCTGAATCTGTTGATCTTATTGGAAGGCGGAACCGCTAGCAGCGACCGGCAAACAAGTCAATGAAACTACGCTCTGGGGTCAAAAGTTCGGCAAGCCTATGGCAACGGCCCTGAAAACAGCGCATGAAATGCCGATGGACGCCACAAGCGCAAGGATCAATCCCCAAGCCGACCATCAGGCGGCATGTACGCTGGAAGGCAATCATGTTGCGGTTATAGAAGACGGGCCGGATTTGCAGGCGGCTCTGCTCGATTTGATCGAGAGCGCGCATACCAGCCTGAAGCTATGTTATTATATTTTTGAAAGCGATGCGAGCGGCCAACTGGTGCTTGGGCGGCTCATCGCGGCTCTGGAGCGCGGCGTGAAAGTGACGCTGATGGTCGATGCGTTTGGGGGAGCGAGTGCGCGACCCGGCTTCTTCGATGCGCTGGTAGCAGCAGGCGGACATTTCGGCTGGTTCGGTGCGCGCCGTTCCACCCGCTACCTCATCCGCAATCATCAAAAACTGGCCATAGCCGACGATACCCGTGTGCTTATCGGCGGGTTTAATGTCGGTGACGCCTATTTTTGTAGCGGGAAAGACTGCTGGCGCGATCTGGGATTGTCGCTGGAAGGCCCGCAGGTTGTACACATGGTGCGATGGTACAGTGAACTGTGGCGGTGGACCGCCAGCCGAAAGCAGAGTTTTCGTATGTTGCGGGCGCTTGTGCGGCGTCGGAGATTACGCGCCGGGGCATCGCCTGACGTGCCGTTCCAATGGCTGATCGGTGGCCCGACGCGGCGTTTGTCGCCATGGGCGCAAGTCGTGAAGCGCGATCTTGACCTTGGTCGTCGCCTTGACATGATCGAAGCCTATTTTTCGCCGGGGCAGGGTATGTTGCGGCGGATCAAACGGTTTGCGCGCCGCGATGGCGCACGGATCATTTTGCCCGCAAAGTCCGACAATGGCGCGACTATTGCAGCGTCTCGGCTTCTATACGGGCCGCTGCTCAAACGAGGCATCGGCATTTACGAATATCTGCCCTGCAAGCTTCATATGAAACTCGTTGTCATCGACAACACCGTCTATATCGGCTCCGCCAATTTCGACATGCGCAGCCTGTTCCTCAACCTGGAACTTATGCTGCGCATCGAAGACGCCGGTTTTGCAGCGCAGGTGCGCGATATGATTGACCGGCGGCAGGCGGAAAGCGAGCATATCACGCCGGAAGTGCATAGAGCGCGACGAGGGCCGCTGACATTGCTTAAAGGCTGGATCAGCTATCTGCTCGTCGGGGTGATGGATTATACCGTGACGCGCGGCCTCAATTTCCGCGATCCGAACGCGGACTAAGATTGCCCGGTAAGTCGTTCGCCCTGAGATACCTCAGAACGAACGACTTTCAGATTTCATTCTGCCGCTACGGCGGCTTCCGCATCGCTCAAAGGGTGCTGCAGGCGACTGAGCATTTCCTTCGGACACACCTGCCAGAAGTGTCCGCGCCAGCGATCCCAGTCATCGAGGATGGTATGCGACCAGCGACTGTCGGTGCGTACGGCATGTTCTGCGATGAGAGCCTTGAGCACCGCTTCCCAATGCGCACTGTCCAGCCGTTGCCAAACGATGCCTTCGGGATTGGCGCGCGCCGGGAAGCTGCCGTCTTCGTCGAGGATAAAGGCCATGCCGCCGGTCATGCCTGCACCGAAGTTGGCGCCCGTCGCCCCCAGGATTACGGCCGTTCCGCCTGTCATGTATTCACAGCCATTGGCGCCGCATCCTTCGACAACGACCTGCGCGCCGGAGTTGCGGACAGCAAAGCGCTCGCCAGCCTGCCCTGCGGCGAACAACTTGCCTGCTGTTGCGCCGTACAGCACCGTGTTGCCAAGGATCGTGTTATCCTTGGTCACCAGCGGAGAACTCACCATCGGGCGTACAGAGATGATGCCGCCTGACAGGCCCTTGCCGACATAATCGTTGGCGTCCCCGAAGACTTCCAGCGTTATGCCCTTGCACAAGAATGCGCCGAGCGACTGCCCCGCCGATCCGCGCAGGCGAACAGTCAGATGGCCGTCGTTCAATGCGGTCATGCCGAACTTGCTTGTGACTTCCGAAGACAGCCGCGTGCCGACCGCACGGTGCGTATTCCGTACGGTATAGGTGAGCTGCATCTTCTCGCCACGCTCGAACACGGCCTTAGCATCGTTGAGCATTTGCGCGTCGAGGCTGTCGGGGACGGCGTTGCGATAGGTCGATAGACTGAACCGGCGTTCCTCATCGCTGGCGTCGACCTTTGCAAGGATCGGGTTGAGATCGAGATCGTCGAGATGCTCTGCGCCGCGACTGACTTGCTTGAGCAATTCGGTGCGACCGATGACCTCGTCCAGACTGCGGAAGCCAAGCCGCGCGAGGATTTCGCGCACTTCCTCGGCGATGAAGGTCATCAGGTTGATGACCTTTTCCGGGGTGCCGGTAAACTTGTCGCGCAGGCGCTGATCCTGTACGCACACGCCCACGGGGCAGGTGTTGCTGTGGCACTGGCGCACCATGATGCAGCCCATTGCGACGAGGCTGAGCGTTCCGATTCCGAACTCTTCCGCGCCCAATATCGCCGCGATCACGATGTCGCGCCCGGTCTTGAGGCCGCCATCGGTACGCAGCCGCACCCGGTGGCGCAGGCCGTTGAGGGTCAGCACCTGATTGGCTTCCGACAGGCCCATTTCCCAAGGCGTTCCAGCATATTTGATGCTGGTCTGGGGGGATGCACCGGTGCCGCCGACATGGCCCGCGATTAGGATGACGTCGGCATGTGCTTTTGCCACGCCCGCCGCGACTGTGCCAATCCCGGCCTGGCTTACCAGCTTGACGCAGACGCGCGCGCGCGGGTTGATCTGCTTGAGGTCATAGATAAGCTGAGCCAAATCCTCGATCGAATAGATGTCGTGATGCGGCGGTGGGGAGATCAGCGTCACGCCGGGCGTCGAATGGCGCAGCTTGGCGATGAACTCGGTGACTTTGAAACCCGGCAACTGGCCGCCTTCGCCGGGCTTCGCACCTTGCGCGACCTTGATCTCCAGCTCTTCGGCTGCGCCCAGATATTCGGCATGAACGCCAAAGCGGCCCGACGCGATTTGTTTGATGACCGAGTTGGCGTTGTCGCCATTCTGATAGGGCTTGAAGCGGTTAGCGTCCTCGCCGCCTTCGCCGCTGACGGCTTTCGCGCCGATCCGGTTCATGGCTATGGCCAGTGTTTCATGCGCTTCGGGTGAAAGCGCCCCAAGCGACATGCCCGGCGTTACGAAACGCTTGCGGATTTCCGTGGTGGCTTCGACTTCGTCGATGGCCACCGCTTCGCGGGCGAAGTTGAATTCCAGCAAGTCGCGCAGATAGACGGGCGGCAAGTCGCGCACGCCGCGCGAGAATTGCAGGTAACTGGAATAGCTGTCGGTCGCGACGGCGGTTTGCAACAGATGCATGAGTTGCGCGGAGTAAGCATGGCTTTCGCCGCCGTTCCGCTGGCGGTAGAAGCCGCCGATGGGCAATTTCACGATCGCGGCATCATAGGCCGCTTCGTGGCGTAGGATCGCATTATAGTGAAGCGAGGCGTAGCCTTCGCCCGATATCTTGGTAGGCATGCCGGGGAACAGATCGTTGACCAGCGCGCGCGATAGGCCGACGGCTTCAAAATTATAGCCGCCCCGATAGGAGCTGATGACCGCAATGCCCATCTTGGACATGATTTTGAGCAGCCCTTCGCAGATCGCAGAGCGATAGCGTTCGATTGCGTCGTCCTGTGTGATCTCTCCAAACAGACCGCGCGCGTGGCGGTCTGCAATACAGGCTTCTGCCAGATAGGCGTTCACTGTCGTCGCGCCGACACCGATCAACACCGCGAAATAATGCGTATCCAAACATTCGGCTGAGCGGACGTTAATGGATGCGTAAGAGCGCAGCCCCTTGCGGACTAGATGCGTATGGACTGCGGCTGCTGCCAGCACCATCGCAATGCCCACCCGATCCGCACTGACGGACTCGTCGGTCAGGAACAGTTCGGTGTGCCCTTCGCGCACGGCCTGCTCGGCTTCTTCACGGATACGAGCGATGGCAGCGCGCAACTGCTCCTGTCCGCCGGCCGCAGGGAAAGTGCAGTCGATTTCGGCAACTGCGGCGCCGAAATGCGCCTTCAATTGCGTCCATGCCTTGCACGTCAAGACCGGCGCATCCAGTACCAGCACATGGCCCTGCTGCGCGTCGTCCTCCAGGATGTTGGCGAGGTTGGAGAAGCGTGTCTTCAGGCTCATCACATGCCGTTCGCGCAACGGATCGATGGGCGGATTGGTAACCTGACTGAAGTTCTGGCGGAAGAAATGGCTGATGGTACGCGGTTTGTCCGAAATGACGGCAAGCGGCGTATCGTCGCCCATCGATCCGATGGCTTCCTTCGCATCCTCGACCATGGGGGCCAGGATCAGTTCAAGATCTTCCAGCGTCATGTTCGCGGCGACTTGACGCCGGGTCAGTTCCGCCTTGTCCCATGACGGCAAGGCGTCAGGGGCAGGGGTGGGCAAGTCTTTCGCGAAAAGGAAATCCTTCACATAGTCGGCATAAGGCCGCTCGGAAGCGATCCGGTCCTTGATCTGACGGTCGTAATAGAGTTCACCTTCGGCCAGATCGATAGCGATCATTTCGCCCGGACCCATGCGGCCCTTGCGCAGCACCGTGGTTTCCGGAACCACGACCATTCCGGTTTCGGACCCCACGATCAGCAGATTGTCGGACGTAAGCGTATAGCGCAGCGGGCGCAGCGCGTTGCGGTCTACCCCGGCCACGACCCAGCGGCCATCGGTCATCGCCAGCGCAGCGGGGCCATCCCACGGTTCCATGACCGACGCGAGATAGTTGTACATGTTGAGATGCGATTCGGGCGTGTCGGCACCGCCTTGCCATGCTTCGGGAACGAGCATGATCTTGGCCGTGGGCGCGTCGCGGCCTGCGCGGCAGATTGCCTCGAACACGGCATCGAGCGCGGCTGTATCGGATGCACCCGCCGGGATGACCGGTTTGATGTCTTCGGACTGCTCGCCGAAGGCCAGCGAGGCCATCTTGATCTCGTGGCTCTTCATCCAGTTCTTATTGCCGCGGATCGTGTTGATCTCGCCATTGTGGGCAAGCGTGCGGAACGGCTGGGCCAACCACCATTGCGGGAAGGTGTTGGTCGAATAGCGCTGATGGAAGATCGCGACACGGCTTTCGAACCGCTCATCCTGCAAGTCGGGGTAGAAGACCGAAAGCGATTCCGCGAGGAACAATCCTTTGTAGATGATCGAGCGGCAGGACAGTGAGCAAACATAGAAATCGTTGATCTGCGCAGCAACGACCTTCTTCTCCACCCGGCGGCGGATAAGGTAGAGATCCTTTTCGAACTCGGCCATGTCGCGCTCTTCGGGCATCGGCCCGGCGATCATGATCTGCTCGATTTCCGGGCGCGTGCGTTGCGCCTTGTCGCCGATGACGGACACGTCAACCGGCACCTGGCGCCAGCCGTAGATCTTGTAGCCGGCGTCGATCAGTTCACTTTCGACGATAGTGCGGCAGGTTTCCTGCGCCGAGAGGTCCGTGCGCGGGAGGAAGACCATGCCGACCGCGAGGCGGTTGGGCAGGGGCTTATGCCCGCTGTCGGCAATCGCATCGTCGAAGAAGCGGACGGGCAGATCGACATGGATGCCCGCGCCATCGCCAGTCTTGCCATCGGCATCCACGGCACCGCGATGCCACACGGCCTTGAGCGCATCGATGGCGGATGCCACTACGCGACGCGAAGGCTTGCCATCGGTCGCAGCGACAAGGCCAACGCCACAAGCGTCGCCCTCAAAATCGGGGCGATACATGCCGGTTTCGGCAAGGCGGAGGCGTTCGGATTCCATGTGGTCCATCATTGCGTGACCTTCTTCGAGTCTAAGCCGATGAGCGCTTCCAAGCGCTGCCGTTCGGCTGGGGTGAGATCCTTGTAGGTCCGCGGCTTAGGCAACGTTCCCATTTCGGTTACGGACTTCTGCAAGATCTCGGGCATGGCTCGCATCATCTCGGGTATCATCGCCTGTACCTTGCCGAGGTAATGAGGGTCGGCGGCTAATTCCATGAAGCCGCTGCCGAACTTGGCGCCGGTGGACGTTTTCATGAAAGCACTAATCTCGCCCAGCTCTGCTGCATTGTAACGGCTGGCGAAGGCCTCAGCCATGCCTTCCCGCATGTCAGGCTCAAAGCGGCCCATGAACTGGCCGAGGGCAGGCATCATGGTATTGAGCATGACATCCATACGCTTGCGGAAATTCGGATCCAAGATCGCCATGATCTCCTCAATCGTAGCAGGATTGAGTGCATCAGCCTTGTCCGCTTCCATACCGCCCGCTTGGAGCAGGTCGCGGATGGGCATTTTTGTGAAGCTGTCCATCATCGGTGCCATGATCTTCTGCATCATCGGACCCATCATCCTTGCCATCGTCCCGTCAGGAAGGATGATCGAAGCGATAGGTCGTGCCTTTGCCAGCAGTGCGGGATCGACAGGGGGAAGGGTGGATGCTCCCAGACCCGATGTTTCTGCAGCCGGTGCGGACGGGGCCACCTGCGCCATTGCAGTGGCTGGCATCGTCGTCGCCAGTGCTAAAGCTATCCAAGTCATGCGCATCACGCTGCCACCCTTTCACCCGCCTCCGCGCGGGCCTTGGTCTTCAAGTATTTATGCATGTGATCGGTCACATCGCGGCCGTCGCGGATCGCCCATACGACCAGCGATGCACCGCGCACGATGTCGCCCGCCGCGAAGACGCCATCCATCGACGTCATCATCGTCTTGTGGTCGACCCGGAGCGTGCCCCAACGGGTGACCGAAAGGTCTTCCGCGCCGAACATTTTTGGCAGGTCTTCGGGGTCGAACCCCAGCGCCTTGATGACCAGATCGGCCTCTATGCTATATTCGCTGCCCGGATCGGGTTCCGGCGCGCGGCGGCCCGAAGCGTCGGGCTGGCCCAGGCGCATGCCGGTGACTTTTACGCCGGTGACATGCTCCGTCCCTTCAAATGCAATGGGGGCGGAGAGCCAGACAAACTCGACGCCTTCTTCCTCGGCATTGGCGACCTCTCGCTGCGATCCCGGCATATTCTCCCGGTCGCGACGATAGAGGCACTTTACCGATTTCGCGCCTTGCCGGATCGCGGTGCGGACGCAATCCATAGCCGTGTCGCCGCCGCCGATGACGACGACATTCTTGCCCTTGGCATAGAGCGTCCCGTCCTCATGCTCGGGCACCGCATCGCCGAAGCTGGCGCGGTTAGAGGCCGTCAGGAAATCGAGCGCTTTCACGACGCCCTGCGCACCGATGCCGGGCGCGCGGATGTCGCGAGCCTTATAGACGCCTGTCGCGATCAGGATCGCGTCGTGGCGCTGCCTTAACTCCTCCATCGTGGCGTCGCGACCGACTTCGAAGCCTTCGTGAAAGACGATGCCACCGTCCTTCAGGCGATTGACCCGACGCATGACAACGTCTTTTTCAAGCTTGAATCCCGGGATTCCGTAGGTCAGCAAGCCGCCCGCACGGTCGTGCCGGTCATAGACATGCACCTCATAACCCGATGCGCGCAAATACTCTGCGGTTGTCAAACCGGCCGGTCCTGCGCCGATGACGCCGACCGACTGGCCGCGCGCCGCGCCGGGTATCAGCGGCTCGACCCAGCCTTCTTTCCAGGCGGTGTCGGTAATGAACTTTTCCACACTGCCGATGGTGACGGCACCGTGACCGGAAAACTCGATAACGCAATTGCCTTCGCAAAGCCGATCCTGCGGACAGATGCGGCCGCAGATTTCAGGCATGGTCGATGTGGCGTTGGACAATTCATAGGCTTCGCGCAGACGCCCCTCGGCAGTCAGGCGCAACCAGTCGGGAATGTGGTTGTGCAGCGGACAATGCGTCGAACAATATGGGACACCGCATTGCGAACAGCGGGATGCTTGCTCCTCGGCATCGGGCATCGGAAAGCTGGTACTGATTTCGTTGAAATTCGTAGCGCGCGCATCGGGGGCGCGCTTTTCAGGGTAATGCTGCCCCTTGGTGACGAATTTCAGCATTGGCGTGTCGGCCATAGTCTCTGCTCCCCGCCCTAATGGCGCTGGACGCGGCCATATCGCCGGAAAGCCGCAGAGTCACGGACTTTTTGCGATATAGGTCAGCAACACTGACTTATATTTGAGGGAAAGGGACAGATAAGGACGCCACTCCGTAACAATATTTCAAATATAACGGCCGTTCCGGATCTACCTTATGAGAAGCCAGACGATTGCGGCGCTTCCGGCAATGATTCGATACCAAGCGAAGGGCGCAAACCCATGCTTCGATACGATTCCGACGAACCATTTGATGACCAGCACCGCGACGATAAATGCTACGATGAAGCCAACGCCAATCTCCACCCAGTCGATCCCGCCAGACATCAAGGCTTCGCGGTTCTTAAACAGCTCCAGCGTCGTGGCTCCTAGCATGGTGGGGATAGCAAGGAAGAAGCTGAATTCCGCGGCGGTCCGTCGCTCCACACCCAGCGCCAACGCACCCATGATCGTTGCACCGGACCGGCTGACGCCCGGTATCATCGATATGCACTGGATAAAGCCGATGCCGATCACCCGCACGATGGGTATTTCCGCGATCCCCACGATATGCGCCTCGCGAATCAGGCGCTCGATCACCAGGATGGCCACGCCCCCTACGACCAGTGCGACCGCCACCGTCATCGGCGAACCGAGCATCGCATCGATTTGCTTATGCAGTGCCAGCCCGATTACGGCAGCCGGGATGAAGGCGATCACCAGGTTGCGCAGGAAACGCCATGATACCGGGTTTTTCTGAAGCAGACCGACAGCGACGGCCCAGAATGTCCGCCAGTACAACACCACGACAGCCAGGATGGCGCCAAGTTGAATGACGACGTTGAACATCGACCATTGCTCGGCATCATAGCCCAGCAATTCGCTGGCGAGGATCAGATGGCCCGTCGAGGACACCGGCAGAAACTCGGTCAGCCCCTCGACAATGCCGAGCAGGGTGGCCGTCAGAAAGTCGGTTGTCACAGGGCTGACAGTCCTTCGGTTTGGAGGTTATGCTTCCGCGCGACCGGCAAAACGGCCATGTCTGCGATACTGCACCAGCCAAGTGTCGGCGACGGCGGCCATGGGGGTAGGGGCGATGCCGAGTGTCTGGAATCCCAACGCGCCGGGTGCGACTACATTATCGTGCGCCAGCATCTTGAGCTGATCGCGGGTGATTGGGCCGCCGGGTAGCATAGCGATCATCGAGGCGGCTGCCGCCGGGACGGGCACGAACAGCTTGTCACGGCCAATCGCGCGGGCGATCCAGCGGTTGATGGCTTCCATGCTCAGTACTTCGGGGCCGCCTAGCTCGTAGGTCTTGCCGCCATGTGTCATCGGATCCAGTGCTGCGATGGCAATCGCTTTCGCTACGTCGACCACATAGACGGGCTGGAATTTCGTGCCGCCGCTGATGAGGGGGACCACCGGTGCCATGCGGATCAATTGTGCAAAGCGGTTGAGGAACTGGTCCTCCCGCCCAAAGATGATGGACGGACGAACGATCGTGGCGGTTGGGAAGGCAGCCCGGACGGCGGCTTCGCCTTGTCCCTTGCTGCGCCCGTAAGCCGATGCGCTTTCCGGATTGGCACCGATGGCGGAAACCTGAACCATGGCTTGTACGCCAGCCTCTGTTGCGGCTTCCGCCACGGTCTGTGCGCCTTGACGTTGCACCGCGTCGAACGCACCGTTCAATATCCCGACCAGATTGATGACTACGTCCGCACCCACCACGGCACGTGCGACGCTCATCGACTTATTAATGTCGGCGGACATAAGCTGGATCTGGCCAAGCCCGCCCAAAGGCTTCAGCCGCACAGCATTGCCCGGATTGCGCTCGGTAATGCGCACGCGCACACCACGCGAAAGAAGTTCCTGCGCTACATAGCGACCAAGAAAGCCGCCACCGCCGAAAATCGTAACCAGCCTGTCCTGCATCATGGACCCCGTGACCAAAGCAAAAAGGGAATGTCTCGCGCTCCCTTGCCCCAGCACGCCGCGCGAAACAACCGGGGGAGGGGCATCGTGCCGTAAAAATATCGCATACAGGCGATTGACAGCATCCAGCCCGCCGACTATCCGCCGCTGCCTACCCCGTGCCCAGATGGCGGAATTGGTAGACGCACCAGCTTCAGGTGCTGGCGCTCGCAAGGGCGTGGAGGTTCGAGTCCTCTTCTGGGCACCATTTGTTCTTCCGGCTACGTCCGCACAGATCGAAAAAACCGCTGAATACAGCGGTTTTTTTGTGTCTGGCGTCCGCCGGTTTCCACTCGTGGATTTGGGTTTCCGAGGTACTTGAGGGTATATTCGCGGGTATCAGCCAACCTGGCTACAGGAGATACCCTCATGGCACTTTCATTCGTTGCGGTGACCAAGGCAAAGCCCCGCGAGAAACCGTATAAACTCGCTGATGGTCATGGTCTCTATCTGTTAGTGACCCCGCAGGGTGGCCGGTATTGGCGCATGAACTATCGCTTCGAAGGCAAGGCCAAGACGGTGGCGATGGGCGTTTTTCCGCTGATCACCCTGGCAGAGGCCCGTGAGAAACGAGAGGAAGCCCGCAAGCTCTTGGCAGCAGGATCAGATCCGAGCGCGACGCGGAAGGAGATGGAAGCTCAAGAGGCGTTGGAAGCCACCACCGGTTTTCGAACGGTCGCCGAGGAGTGGCTTGCAAAGCGAGAACGGGAAGGGCTGGGCGCTGTCACAATCGGCAAAGTAAAATGGTTGCTCGAGTTTGCCTATCCCGCTCTTGGTAGTCGCAAGATTGGCGAGATCACCAGCATGGAACTGCTGGCGGTCCTTCGGCAAGTAGAAGGTCGCGGCCGCCATGAAACTGCCAGACGACTAAGAAGTGTGTGCGGCAGGGTGTTCCGATACGCGATCGCTACTGGCCGGGCAGAGCACGACCTTTCGGCCAACCTTCGTGATGCGCTGACAACACCCAAAGTGAAACATCTCGCTGCAATAACCAACAGCCAGCAGGTCGGTCCGCTCATGCGGGCGATCGAAGACTTCGACGGTCATTCGGTGACCCGGGCAGCTCTGCGACTTGCCCCCCATGTTTTCGTTCGGCCGGGTGAGTTGCGTCATGCCGAATGGACCGAAATCGATTGGGACAAGGCGGTATGGTCTATCCCGGCAGAAAAGATGAAAATGCGACGGCCTCATCGCGTACCATTGTCACGGCAGTCACTGGCTATTCTGGCTTCTATTCGCGAGGTAACCGGGACAGGCAAGTTTGTCTTTCCCGGCTTCCAGTCCGTGAAACGCCCAATGTCGGAGAACGCTTTAAATGGAGCACTTCGTAGACTGGGCTATTCTGGCGACGAGATGACGAGTCACGGCTTTCGCGCAATGGCTAGCACCTTGCTCAACGAAATGGGGAAATGGCATCCGGATGCAATCGAGCGCCAGTTAGCGCATGCTGAAGCCGACGCGGTCCGGCGCGCTTATGCACGAGGTGAATATTGGGGCGTGCGCATAGCGATGATGCAGGCGTGGTCAGACTATCTCGACAATCTCACTGGCAGGAAGACATGTGCGGAAGTCTGATCCCGTTGCTTATGGGATGTCCAGTTGGCGGTGGATATCAATACCTACCCAAGTCGGCCACTCAATGGTCAATTTCCCCTCTGCAGTTGCGGTCAGCCTGCAATCCCGGCAGGTGCCGACCCTTCTCAGCTGTTTGAGCCGCTCGTTTTCCGCTCCTGATTGCCGACCGACAGCTTCTGGATCTTCGGCCTAGGCCGCTGCTGACGTCTCTCGCTTTAGCATATTGGTTACACAACTGATGCTGGGAGCGCCGGGGCCCTGGATCACCGTTTGCCGAAGGTTTGGCCAAAGCTTGGTTGGTTCAGCCGTTTGAGCACCAGCCGCTTAAACCGGTGTGCATGCGCGGCAATACAGGCGATGGTCCCAGCGTTGCATGATAAAGCTGCCTCGTCTGTTCCTGCTGCCAAAATAAGCGCTGCCTTCTACGCGATGGCCGTTGGAATGGGCCGCTGCGCCGCGACGCGAACCCTTAAGGCCTCTTCATCCTAAAGGTCGTTTTGATCTCCCTCAAAGAAACGGGAGGCAGCCGGGCGCAGTCGTCTCTTACCGGGAACAAGTGCCAACCACGATTGAACCAAAAATCCTTTTCGCTTGGACGGCTGCGTTAGGCGTACCGCCAATTTGGGAGTATGACAATGAAGATACTTGCTTACCTGCTGCTTATGAGTGCTTCGGCCGTTTCGTTGCAAACATCCCCTGCCATGGCGGCAGCCCACGCTTCCGCGGCCGATGCGCGCGCCATGCTCGAACGAGCGGTTACGCGACTTAATGATGTAGGTGCCGACAAAGCGCTGGCAGAGTTCAACCAAAGCGCAGGGCCGTTCAACACCGGAGAACTTTATGTTTTCGTGTTCAATCTCAAGGGTGTCTACGAAGCTTATGGTGCGCATCCGGGCCTCGTTGGCACTGATGTAAGCGACCTCAAAGACGCCGAAGGCAGACCCATTGTCCGGGATATGATCGAGATCGCGAAAACATCGGGCCATGGCCGGATCAACTATGTCTGGCTTAACCGCGCTGACAATCGCATCGAACATAAGATGTCGCTCATCGAACTGGTTGGCGATCATGTCGTTGGGGTTGGCTACTACCCCGGTTGAATTGGCGGTGGCTGACGGTCGGCCATGCCCAAATTAAGACATGCGACTTTCCAAGTACGTCTCCAGCAAGCGATTGGTCAGCACCGGCCAATTGTGGTCGGTCGCGATGGCGCTATCGTAGCTGAATAGGGGTTAATTTGTAGGGAGGCATCCAGTTGGCTTAAACAACGGCTATGTTGGTGGATCCGGCCGACCGGCCTAACGTAACCGGAGTGACTGCTCTTGTCAGATTGCGACATTCGCGCAGTCAGAAGCGAACGTCGCAATCCGGTCGCGAGCTGCCCGAATAGCGGAACGTCCGCTCCTGGGGAACGAAATTTGGCCGCTGAATGACCGGGATGGGTCGGTTGGGCCAAATCCGTCTTCCGCCTGAAACCGGACGGGCTGCTGTCGCGGCGTTCAACGCCCAAGCGCCATGCAGAATGACGATCGAGGGTGGATGGCAGACTGACAGCTCTTGTCGTGGCTGGATAGAAACCAGCCATTAAGGAAAGCCCACATATCGTCAGAGCCAACGGATGAGAATGTCAGGGAGAACGATGATGGGATACGCTCGGCTCACTGCCACTATCGGTTTTGTCCTCGCGCTGGCGAGCGTGCCGGTTGAGGCCTGTCGCGTTCGCTTGTCTGCCCAAGAGAAGTTGAATGGAGGTTACGCCAAAGGAATTTTCTCGTCGGTCGCTTTAGTTACGATTGCCGACGCGAAATATACGCGGGAAGCCTTTTCGGACACCCACCCTTGGTCCGCCACAGCGAACGTGGACCACCTACTGCTTGGCTCGTTTGAGCCAAAAACGGTGACATTCGAGCGAGGGTAGGGAAGTGCAGCATGCGATGATGGACATCCTCTTGCCAAAGTCGGCCAGCATTGGATCGTGTATCTCTGGAAGCATCCGCAGCGTGGCCAAATTGTATGGGCGACCTATCCTTTGCAGGTGGCGTCTGCGGCCGACCTGGTGGTGGAACGCTACTTGAAACTCAATATACGCAAGTAACTCACCGCCTTGGCCAAAGCCTAAATGTCCGTTTATGGGTAGCGCTGCTCAGGTGTGGAGCGTCCGATTCGGTCGACGTCCGACAGGCAGCTATTTCCGCTCCCGGTCGATCACCGACCCTAAAGGAGACTGGCAGCTATCGCCCAATGGCCAGCGGAAACCCGACATTCCGTTATCGGCCCAGTTTCAGTCACTTCACATAATGGCGGATCTCAGTCCCGTACTTTTAGTTCGATGAATCGGCCATCACATCGCGGTGAGCGCCGGTCAGGTCTGGGGTGTGGGAAAGCGCGCCGGATCAGCCATAAGGGCTTCGATTCTTGCCTGCGCGGCGCGGCTTTCCGGGCTGTCGCCATATTCGGTCTGGGGATAGGGGATGCACCGTCCCCGTTGGACCGCAGGCCGGGCGCCGACACGATCGAACCAGGCCGAAAGATGGGGATAGTCAGCCATGTCCTGCCCCTGCCACTGATGATATTCGATCCAGGGGAAAAAGGAGATGTCGGCGATGCTATAGTCCGCCCCGGCGAGGTAAGGGCGTGTCGCCAGTTCCTCGTCGAGCAGCGTGTAGATGCGGCGTGCCTCCTTGATGAAGCGATTGATCGAATAGGGCTCTGCCTCGGGCGATAGCAGCCGATACCAGTGGGCATTGCCGAGATAGGGCGCGTGCGTTGCCTGAAAGCTTGCCCATTTGAGGACATGATAGCGTTGCGCGCCCGATGCCGGCAGGAACAGGCCGGTCTTTTCGGCGAGATAGATCAGCATCGCCGCCGATTCCCACAGCAGCAGCGGGCCGTCCGGCGCATCGTGATCGATCATCGCGGGCAGGCGACCATTGGGACTTTTCGCCAGGAAGGCAGGCTGCTTATGCTCGCCGGCATAGGCGTTCACCCAGTGCCATTCATAGGGAAGGCCGACCTCTTCCAGCATGATCGAGACCTTGCGGGGGCTGGGCGCACCCATGGTGAAAAACTCAATCATCGCTCGCTCTTCCTTGCTGGCCATCTTTTCGTGCGGAGCAACTAAGGGACGATCGGGCCGCGCGGCAAGGGGTTTGAGTTGTAGCGGAACTGGAAAAAAGGGTTCAGCGGGAATTCCATCAGCGGTAGATGCTAAGGAAATACGAAGTTTTAGGGTTGTCGGAGGAACCGTAGAAATCATCGCCGGGCAGGTTTGCTGTAAGATCAACCAACGACTTGGAAGGGTCCCTACCCCTGCGGAAACTCATGCAAACCGAACATGAGTTGATCAACGCGACGCGAATTCGGGCGGCATCCAGGCAATCGCATTCGTGCCACCCCCCCCGTTCCTGACTGTGCAGCAGTCGCCAACCCTGGGACAGTTGTACTGCCGCCAATCCCGCATCTAGGTGTTGCCGATCATGTACTTGAGGGGGGATGTCAAAGCAAATGCACTCTTTAGAGATGCCAAGCTCGCTGCATCCTGTCCGGAGAATCCGGGAAACTGTTGGATATTGCAAAAATGGATCTGAGATGGCCGCCTGAGGGGTATTTGCATCTCTCAAGGTACGGTTCCTATGACAACACCGTTGCGAGTGCAGCGGTCATCTTTGGAGGTACTTTGACCGCTCGACGTAAAATGCCATCGGAACGCTTTGCAGATGATGCGCGGAACTCGATATAAGTAACACACGGTTGATTGTGTTATCCTGAATGCCGCCGTTCAGCGCATGGTGAGGACGATCTTGCCGCCGCCCCCAGCGGCCATTCGCGACTGCGCGGCGCCCGCTTCGCGGAGAGGGATGCGTTCGCTGACAGGGATCGCGAAACGACCGTCGCGGATGTCTTCGGCGAAGCTACGCAATGTGTCGGGGTCCGGTTGGGCGAAGACCCGGGTCACCGACGACACGCCCGAATGCCTTTCTGCCGCCCCGTCAGGTATCGCGGACGTATAGGCATATCGGCCGCCTGGCCGGATCATTGCCATTAAAGGCTCCGCCAAGGCGCGACCGATCGTGTCCGCAACCGCGTCGAACTTGCTGGAGCGAGCCAATGCCTCCTCGTCATCGATCGCGATAGTGCCCGCGACCTGGAGGCCCGCTGCCTCGCTCAACTGTCGGGCGCGCACGCCCGCGATGACGCGCGCACCAAGCTTGTTAGCCCCATGAACGGCTGCCCGACCCACGCTGCCGAGCGCGCCGGTCACGAGAACCGTCTGCGCTGCAGTGATCTGGGCGCTTATCCTGACCATTTGTTCGCCGGTAAGCACCGCAACCTGATTGCCTTTATAGCTGAATTTCTTTTCTTTAGCGCGCTGCTCGCTCTTTCGACTGTCCTATGTTTGATCCCATCGCAAGCCGGGCGGGGCGGCCAACAGAAGCGACCGTGTAAAAATGAGACGCTGCCGATAAAAGTCCGATGATTGACCAGCAGCTATCCAAGGGTCTGTGTCGCACCTTCAACGTCGGCGATGTTAGGGGCAGCTGACCAATCCATCGGCTCAACCAAATGTCAGATTTCCCAATTTTCAGCCCAAAACCGAACTGGCAGAAGTCGGCCAGATCGTGATTTCTAGGAGCGTGCTTGGGCAGGCAATTTGGCTGCTGGACATCAACCTTTGTTCTCGTGACAATGGCACCGCACCAAGGACTTTCGATGCCTGTGGGGATGTTTGTGGTATCGAATGTGGGATAGCTACGTATGGATGGAGCAAATTGCAGGAAATCCGGGCTCGATTGCCTCAGGTTATTAATCCCTGCCTCTCCGCCACATTCCCTGTCCTTCCACATCGGTTTAAGCATCGTAAGCGCGGACTTTTTTAGCGACTTTCAGTATGATTCGCGTTGGCGGCGATCCACGCTGATCGCTTCTGCGGAACCGCAGAGAAATTGGGTGGCGAAATAGGCAAGGCCGCACTAGGCCGACTGTGGTCCTCCACCACGCCAAGTGCTGTTCCATTGTGTCAGGCCTGACCGTGTGACGAAAATATCGGGCTCAGGATCAGATCCCGAACAAACGTCCACCGACGGAATGTGTGTTGCCGTAGATCTTCGACCGAGACGGATGGTTTGGCCAACCGGGGCCCGGCCCCCCAATACCCACTCGGTCTCCTCCGCGAACGGGTACGCGAGACCTGTTCTCTCAGGACTGCCCGATCGAGCCGGTCGATCCTCCGGGAGTCGATGGCATGACCAGAAGCCGCGCTGGGGGCAGCTATCGTCTTAAGTGATGGGCCAATAGGTCGCGTAGCGTTCATGCGCTATGCGATGATAGGGGATGAGGCGCACTGGACTACCGTCTTTTGAAACGATCGTGAATTCGAGCGGGCGGTCCTGACGGCGAAGAGCGTTGGCAAGCTCCTGGGGTTCCCCCGCCAGTGTCGGGGGCGTGAAGGGCGCATTGTTATAATCGCCATATTTGCGCTCATTTACGACAATGTCGGAACCGGGAGCCAGTCCCGCCTTCCCCAATGCGCCTGCCAGGAGCAATGGGCCGTAGGTGAATGCAACGATGCTGGGGGCGGCAGGAGCGCTTTCCGCCGTAACTTCCATGACCAGGCGGAGTTCGACGCGATCGCCGTTCTTCCATGTGCGCAAGAGTTCGACATAGCTGCCCGGATCGTCCGACTGCGCGGCCTGCTGGCCGTTGATCAGGACAGTGGCCGTGCGGCTCCAGCGGGGATGGCGCAGGCGCAAAGCAATCTCTGTCGGCTGCTGGAGCGTCCAGCGCAGCGTGGTGGCGGGCTCTTCGGGGAAGGCGGTGCTTTGGGTCAGGACCGCGCCCTTTGCCTTCCACGTCACGGATGAGGGGATGAAGAGGTTGACGTAAAGCGCCCGGTCATCGTGAAAATAGATGGAATCGCGATATTTGACATGGTTTTCCATGCCCGTGCCGGTGCAGCACCAGAAGGAATCTTCAGGCGTGTGATACAGCTTCATATAGCCGGGCCGGGCCCCCTGGAAATAAGTTGCCATGCCCGTGTCCGGATCCTGAGACGCAAGAATGCCATTATAGAGTGTGCGCTCATAATAATCGGCGTAGCTGGCGCGCGGATCGTGCAGGAACAACGCGCGGGTCAGCTTCAGCATATTATGCTGGCAGCAGGTTTCCGATCCCTTCGCCGAGAAAACATGGCTATCGAAGTCTGCCATGGCGAAGAAATGTTCGTTATCGCCATGGCCACCGCTGGCGAAGGAGCGGGTCAGGGCGACCGTCTTCCAGAAGAATGCCGCCGCGTCCCGATAAGTCTCATCGCCGGTGGCTTCGTAGACCCGTTGGAAGCCCACGATCTTGGGCACTTGCGTGTTCGCGTGCAGCCCGTCCAGTTCGTCGTGGCTTCGCGCCAGCGGCTCCATGATCGCCTTATGCGAGAAGCGCTTCGCCAAGGTGCGATAGTCTGGCTTGCCGGTCATGAAATACAAGTCGGCGTAGATTTCATTCATGCCGCCATGTTCGGTCGCCAGCATCGTTTCGAAATCGGCGTCGGACAGGCTCTGTGTCGCAGCTACGCCCCAGTCGGCCAGCTTTAACAGGACGTCGCGCGATACGCTGCTGTCGGTCAGGAGCGCTGCGTCCCTCAGTCCGGCATAGACCTTATGCAAGGTGTACCAGGGGACGCCGGTGATTTTGTCCCCGCGAATATGCGCAGCCATGAGCTGCGGTCCCTTGGGGAAGGCGCAGACAAGGCCAGATCCTGACGCCTGCTGACACGCAGCGAGTTCCCCCGCGATATAGTCGATCCGGTCTTTAAAGCGCTTGTCGCTGGTGGAGCGATAGGCGAGGGCGCATCCGGACAGATAATGGCCCAGCGTGTGGCCATGACAGTTGATATCGTCCCATGTCGCTTCGGATTCCCATCCACCATAGACGGCGGCCTTGGGCTTGAGGCCAGCATTTACCCGGAAATTATGAAGCATGCGGTCAGGCTGGAGTTTAAGGAGATAGGCTTCGGTCATCCGTTGGGCATGGAGGAAGGGGCCTTTGCTCAGCGTCACGTCGGCCATGTCGAACGGCTGAAGGGTCGTGGGCACGAGCGGGGGAGTGGATTGTTGCAACGGTTGGGCGGACACGCCGCGCGGCGCTATTGCCATCCAGCCCGCAAGCAGCGCTCCGGTGCCGACCGTCGCGAAAAACTGGCGGCGCGAACTTCTGCTTTTTGTGCGCACATCTTCCACAGTCATTGCCTCTCTTAATTGTCGGAGTAATGATAAACGATCGTGGTGGGTAAACCAACCCTGATCGCGAATATTCGATCGTCAAAAGGCAATGGGTGTACCGGATGCCGTGGCGGGTAACGCGCCCTTGCTCGCACCCGTTTCGGCCGCAACAGACAGGGTGAAGCCATAACGCTGGGGTGCGACCGGTATGCGATAGCGTTCCAGCGGACGACCCAGCGAACTCCAGCTATCGGTTCCGCCCAGACCGCTTTGGATTTTGTCGATCAGCAGGGTGATCGTGCCGTGCGGCCGGATATCGCTGCTCCGCCGCGTTCCGGGTGGTTGCTTTGCCAAGTCGTCATAAGGAAAGGCAAGGACATTGGTGGAAAGCGGCTGCTCCCCCGTAACCATGAATGAAGGCAGGTTCGCGCCGCTGATCTTCAGCCACCGCACGCCGACTTTGTTGCCGGTTTCCTGTGGCCGCATATAATCGTGGTTCTGGTCGGCGATTGCGCCCGTCCAGCGGCCCAGCGCTGCGCCGACCTGCCGGTCCCAATAGCTTTCATGCGGTCCTTTGCCATACCATTCTACTCTGTCGAAGGCGGTGGGCATGGTGAAGGCCAGGCCGATCCGCAGTGGGTCAGGGAGATTTGCAGCGGTCGGAGTGAATTGGGCGTCGACCGTAACGGTTCCATCGCCGCGCATGACATAGCGGTTTTCGAAACGTGCCGCATCGTCACCTACCGCGAAGCGTACGCGGATGCCGACACTCCCGTCCGCGCTGCGTTCTGCGATCGTCGCCTCTATCGTGCGGGTTTCGGAAGCTCTTTTCCATAGTGCGTGGGTGCGCTCCAGTTTCGTCCCGATATCGTTATCGGTCAGCGCCCGGGTGAAGTTGGGGGTTCCGCCCGCCAGAATCGCGCGGCCGTCCTTGCGATAGTCGATCAGTCCGGTCGCGCGGTCTATCGTCAGGTCTGTGCCCGCCGCCGATAGCGTGATCCGGTTATCCGCTTCGGTCAGCACGACCGGCCCCGTTACTGCAGGTGCGGGTGCAGTCGGTATGACCGGCAGCACGAACTGTTCCCACGCTATGAGATGACCTGCAGGCACCAGCGGCACGGCACCGCCTCGCGCCCGGGCAGTGAGCGTGACGACATATTCATGGCCGGGCTTGCGGATGTCAGGCAGTGCCAGCGCGACTGGCGCTTCGGTCCGCGCGGGGGCGGTCATCGTGTGCAGGTCGCCGCGCGCCACTTCGATCCCGTCTTCCAGTAACAACCAGCCAAGATCGAAATCCGACAGGGTGCGGAAGTCATGGCGGTTGATGACGGTGAACGTGCCGCGCGCCACATCTTCGGCGCGGAAGGCAATCGGCTGATAGACCTTGCGCATTTCGAACAGGTGCGGATTGGGGGTGCGGTCGGGCTGGATCAGGCCATCGCCAAATTCGATGTCGCCACCGGGATTGGGCCCATAGATCCCGCCGGTGCCCCAATAGGGTTCGCCACTCTCGTCCCGCGCATACATGGACTGATCGACCCAGTCCCAGATGAAGCCGCCCTGCAATTTGCGGTGGGCGTAGATCGCCTCCCAATAGTCGGCCATGTTACCGCCGCTGTTGCCCTGCATATGCGAATATTCGCACTGGATGAGCGGCTGGGTATAGCGGGGGTCGCGAGCATAGGCGATGGTCTGGTCGACGCTGTAATACATGGGCGCGAAGATGTCGGCATAGGCGTTCGGTTTGGGGTCGGTAAGCGTGCCCCAGCCAAGATAGCTGATGAGGCGTGTTGGATCGCGCCGACGCGCCTCGGTCGCCGCCTTTTCAAACACGGGGCCGATTCCAGCCTCATTGCCGAGCGACCAGAAGATGATGGAGGGATGGTTCTTGTCCCGCTCCACCATATTCGCGACGCGGGAGATATGGGCGGCATCCCATGCTTTGTCATAACCAAGCTGATAGAGCTTACGCTCCGCGTCGCCGGTCCAGCCCATCTCCATATAGGCGTGGGATTCTATGTTGGCCTCATCCATGACGTAGAGGCCATATTCGTCCGCCAGATCGTACCAGCGCGGATCGTTGGGATAGTGGGACGTGCGCACGGCGTTCACGTTGTTGCGCTTCATCATCTCAATGTCGCGGCGCATCGAATCCATCGAAATGACGTGAAAGGCCTCGGGATCATGTTCGTGCCGGTTGACGCCGCGAATGGTGATGGGGCGACCGTTTACCGCCAGTTGTCCGTTGCGGATCGCGACGTCGCGAAAGCCGATGCGTTGCGCGGTCGCCTGTATGACTGCGCCCTTGTCGTCCAATAGCTCCAGCAGCAGCGCGTAGAGATTGGGTGTTTCCGTTGACCAGGCGCGTATCCGGGGCACCCGGTCGGTCATGCGGATGGCCTGTTCGGTCTTGCCCGGTTGCACGGGCATGGTGCGTGCCGAGAGCGTCTGATCACCATCGAGCAGGGTGGCACGCAGGGACATTGGTTTTGCGCTGGGCGAGATTTTCGCGATGACGTCCAGCGTGCCGTCGCGCCAGTCATTGACCAACCCCGCCCGTATCGCAAAATCGCGTATCCGCGTCTTTGGCGCGGCCATAAGGAACACCTCCCGCTCGATCCCTGATACGCGCCAGAAATCCTGATCCTCAAGATAGGAGCCGTCCGACCAGCGATAGATGCGGATCGACACACTGTTCCGACCCGGCCGCAGATACCGGGTGACGTTGAATTCGGATGGAAGTTTGCTGTCCTCGCTGTAGCCGACCTGCACCCCGTTGACCCACACATAATAGGCCGATCCCGCTGCGCCGATGTGCAGCAGCACGTCCTGCCCGGCCCAATCGGCGGGAATGTCCACGTCGCGCCGGTACGATCCCACCGGGTTGCGATCATGCGGGATAAGCGGGCGATTGGCGGGGAAGGGGTAGGTAATATTGTTGTAGCGCGCCTGATCGTACCCTTCGGCTTGCCAGTCGGCGGGGACGCGAATGGTCTTCCACCCCGACACGTCGAACTCATCGCGGAAGAAATCCGCCGGTGCGCCATCGACGTTGGGCGAAAAGAAGAATCGCCATGAACCGTTGAGCGAAAGGAAGCGGCGCGATGCCGCGCGGTCTCCGGCCAAGGCACGCTGTCGATCCTCGAACGGGAAGCCAGTGGCGCGGGCAGGCTCCTTGCCGCGTTCGAACACAGCCGGGTTCTCCCAGTCGGGTCGGCTATTATCGACCTGCGGTGAGAGGGGGATTGCAGGCCGACCCTGCGCCATGACCATCGGGGCAAGCAGCAGCAGGGCGAGCGCTGGCGCACGCATTTATTTAGGAAGGTCTACAGTTTTGGCGATGGCATAGGTCGTGCCTTGCGTCGGAACGCCACTGTCTGGCTGGCCCGACCCGATGCTGAGACGGTAGCTGCCGGGGATCAACTGCCGCTCGCCCTCGTTCGTCACGAAGCTCATGTCGCGTGGGGAGAGCGTGAAGCGGATGGTGCGCCGTTCACCGGGCTGGAGCGAGACACGCTGGAACCCGCGTAGTGCCGTGCGTGGAGCGCCTTCGAACCCCGGGGGGGAAATATAGAGCTGCGATACTTCTTCGCCTTCTCGCGCGCCGGTATTGGTTATGTCCGTGACGACGGTCAGGCCGTTTTCCAATGCGCCGTTCACGGGTTCGACCCGCAGCGGCCCATAGGCAAAGCTGGTGTAGCTGAGGCCATAGCCGAACGGATAAACCGGCTTGCCCTTGAAATAGCGATAGGTGCGCCCGTCCATGCCATAGTCGGTGAAAGGCGGCAGATCGGCAACGCTGCGGTAGAAGGTAACCGGCAGGCGACCGGCGGGGTTGACCCTGCCCGACAGAATGTTGCCGGCGGCGAGGCCGCCTGACTGCCCCGGATACCATGCCTCCAATATTGCAGAGGCGTTGTCTTTTGCCCAGGACAGGTCGACCGCGCTGCCGTTCATGACGATCACCACCAGCGGCTTGCCCAGTGCCTTGGCCTTTTCAAGAAAGGCGCGCTGGTCGGCGGGCAGGTCGAGCGTTGTCTTGTCGCCGCCATCGAACCCTTCGACCTTGACCGGCATTTCCTCGCCCTCCAGATCGGAGGTTAGGCCGACAACCGCGACCACGACGTCTGCATCCTTCGTTCCTGCTGCCAGATCGCGTTCGGCGTTGTCGCTGATGCGTTTCCAGAAGATCGCGGGACTGGCCGAGACGCTGCTTTCGCCCTCAAGGCTGATGGCGTAGCGATCGCCCTTGCGCATCGGCACTTCGCTCAGTTTGAGCGGTTCGGCCCAGCGGGAATAGTCGGTGGCCGAAACCACCGGCTTCCCATTGAGCGATACGCTGCCTTTCACGCCCGTCAGCGCGAGGCGATAGAGGCCAGTTTCTGGAGCAATCAGATAGCCGCTCCAGACGATCTTGTGCTTGTTCGAAATCTGTTTGAATTCCGAGGCACGGGATAGGAGGCTGTCCTCCACGCGCGTCAACACGGGCTTTGCGGCATAATTCTTGTCGCCTACCGCGTTATAATATTGGGCGCGCAGTCCGGGCTTGCCATCGGGGGTCTGCAATGCGGATCCCGGGACAAGGTCGCCATCGGTTATCGAGGGGCTGAACGGGATCACGGTGATTGCAGAACCGGGCATCGCCTGCCGCAGACCGTCGGCGACGGAGATGGGTGGGGCCGACTTGGATGAGGAATAATTGCCGCGCAACACACGTGTGGCATCGGCCAGCGGGCCGACAACCGCGATTTTCACGCCGGGACTCAGCGGCAGGACACCGTCATTCTTGAGCAGGACCATGCTTTTTTCGGCGGTTGTCAGCGCCAGCGCCTGATGCTCCTGCGTGCCGATCGCGCTGACCGGTGTGGCATTGGGGCGGCGGGCCGTCAGTCCGGGCAGGTCGCCATTGCGATAGCGTGCGGAAAAGAGACGGACCAGTGCGGTATCTATGTCGCCCATGCCGATATAGCCGCGTTTGAGCGATTCCTTGTACCGGTCCCCAAGATCCGTCCGTCCTGCAACGGTGCCGTTATGGCATTCGCTGTCCACGCCGGATTTCAGTGACGTGGCGACGCCGGTAGAGACGTCGGGGGCATATTTATGATGTTCGTAGATATCGACCACGGCGTCGCAGTCAGACACGACATAGCCGGTAAAGCCCCATGCTCCGCGCAGATACTCTTTGAGCAGCATGTCGCTCGCGCAGGCTGGCTGACCGTCGACCCGGTTATAGGCGCACATGATCGACCCGGCCTTGCCCTCCACAATTGCGGCGCGGAATGCGGGCAAATAGGTGTCCTCAAGGTCGCGCTTGGTTGCGAAGATATTGTCGGTGTGGCGGGTGGGTTCCGGGCCGCTGTGGACGGCATAATGTTTGGGCGTGGCGACGACATCGGGCAGGTCCGGATTGTCACCTTGCATGCCCTGGATGAAGGCGACGCCGATCCTGGCGGTCAGGAAGGGGTCTTCCCCATAGGTTTCCTGTCCACGGCCCCAGCGCGGATCGCGGAAAATATTGATATTGGGCGACCATGTGTCGAGACCGGTGCCGATGCGGCCCAGATGCCCGGTTGCGCGGCCAAGGCTGTGGAGCGCGCGCACTTCCGTGCTGATCGTCGCGGCGACGTTCTTGATAAGGGGGGCGTCGAAAGTGGCGGCCAGACCGATCGGCTCCGGGAAATTGGTGGTCGGCACCGCGCCAATCGCGCCGTGCAGCGATTCGGTCCACCAGTTATAGGCGGGAATGCCCAGCCGCGGGATGGCGGGCGCGACATTGAGCAACTGAGGGACCTTTTCGTCGAGCGTCAGCGCATTGACGATTTGGCGGGCCTTCTCGTCAGCAGCGTCGCGCGCGGGCGAAGGCTGAGCAAGGGCTGTCGAAGTGGAGGCGAGCAGCATAAAAAGCGCGCTCGACGCGCGGAATGGGCGGGCCTTGCCCTTGGCTGTTTCGCGCAGAACTTTCGCAGGAACGCAACCCGGACGAGCCGTATTCAATATCGCTTCGCGGCGATTGACATGGTTGCGCATCATCGTTCCTCCCAGAGTTTTTAAGCGGCTTCATCCGGATATTGCAAATGGGTAGCGCTAACACTTCGCATGTCAAGCCTGCGAAATAGGTCGTCGGCTGAACAATGGGTGATGATCGACGAGTTCCAAAGGCGACATCTTCGGTAACAAAATGCGCGTAAAGATGGGCATGGACGACCTCCATGCACGAGACCTCTTGACACACATGCCAGTTCCGTGTCGGTAGCGCTACCAGTTTTACAAATTCGGGAGTTGAGGATGAGGGGCAATGGTTCCGTGGCGGATATTCTGCCGTCGGACTGGCGGGCGGGACGTTTCGTGGGGCGGGTGATGACTCCCGCCGGGCCGACGCCCATTCTGGTCGTAGATGGTATGGCCTATGACATGGCGCGGGTCGCTCCCACCATATCCTTGCTGATGGACCGTCTGCCGTTGTATCCGGCGCAGGGCGAGTCGTTGGGCGCTCTGGACGCGCTCGACCTTCCGTTGCTCAGTCCTGTCGACCTGCAATGCGTGAAGGCATGTGGGGTGACCTTCGCCTTGTCCGCAATCGAGCGAGTCATTGAGGAGCGCGCGCGCGGCGATTCCACAGCCGCCGCCGAGATACGTGGGCGGCTTGAAGAGCGGGTGGGCGGTTCCATCCGAGCAGTTAATCCCGGCTCGCCAGAGGCCGCCGCGTTAAAGGCGGCTCTGATCGAGGACGGACTATGGTCGCAATATCTGGAAGTCGCCATCGGCCCAGATGCGGAGGTGTTCACCAAGGCGCCAGTCCTGGCGACCGTAGGCGCAGGCGCGCAAATTGGTATCCGGTCGGATTCCACCTGGAACAATCCGGAACCCGAAATCGTGTTGATCGTCAACGCATCCGGCGAGGCCGTCGGCGCTACGCTGGGCAATGACGTCAACCTGCGCGATTTCGAGGGGCGGTCGGCGCTGCTGCTGGGCAAGGCAAAGGATAATAATGCGTCCTGCGCGCTGGGGCCGTTGATCCGCCTGTTCGACGCCGATTTTACGATTGACGACGTACGCAATGCCGAAGTCGCCCTGACGATAGATGGACCGGAAGGCTATCGGCTGGAGGGGACGAGCAGCATGAACCAGATTAGTCGCGACCCGCTCGAACTGGTCCGCCAGACATTGAGCGAGCATCAATATCCCGACGGGTTCGCGCTGTTCCTTGGGACATTGTTCGCGCCGGTGCAGGACCGTGACGATCCGGGCAGGGGCTTTACGCACAAGGTGGGCGACGTGGTAACTATCGCCACGTCGCGTCTGGGTCGGCTGACCAATGAAGTTGTGACATCCAAGGATGCGCCGCCGTGGACCGGGGGGCTGGCGGATTTCATGTTCAACCTCGCCAAGCGCGGCCTGTTGAAAAGCAACGTGGCATGATCGATCGTGCTCATTATCCCAGCCTGTCGGGCAAGCGCGTATTCATTAGCGGCGGCGCAAGCGGCATCGGCGAAGGGCTTGTGGAGGGTTTCGTCGCTCAGGGTGCCCGCGTGGCCTTTTGCGATATCGTGGCAGATGCAGGGCAGCATGTTGCCGATCGCCTGACGCCCGGCGCAGCCCATGCGCCGATCTTTCGTCAGTGCGACCTGCGCGATATTGCGGCGGTGCAGGCGATGCTGGCCGAGGTGGAAACGGCGCTGGGTGGCGTGGATATACTGATAAACAATGCGGCCAATGACGACCGGCACAGCATCCAGGAGGTCACGCCGGAATATTGGGAGGAGCGGATGGCCGTCAACCTGCGCCATCTGTTCTTCACGGCGCAGGCCGTGCTGCCCGCGTTCCGGCGAGCAGGCGGTGGCGTCATCCTGAATTTCGGGTCGATCAGTTGGCATCTGGGAATGGCGGACCTCATCCTTTATCAGACCGCCAAGGCCGCGATCGAGGGCATGACTCGCGCAATGGCGCGGGATCTGGGCCGAGAGAATGTTCGCGTAAATACGATTGTACCCGGTAATGTGAAGACGCCGCGACAGATGCAATGGTATACGCCCGAGGGAGAGGCGGAGATCGTCGCCGCACAATGTCTGGACGGCCGGATTTTGCCTGCAGATGTCGCAGCGCTGGTTTTGTTTCTGGCGTCGGACGATGCAAGGATGTGTACCGGTCATGACTATTTCGTCGATGCAGGCTGGCGCTGAAAAGATGGCAGGCGAAGTCCGGTCCGTCCTGAGCCTGGGCGCGACATTGGGCGAAGGCCCGATATGGGTCGCCCACGACGCGGCTTTGTGGTTCGTCGATATCAAGGCGCCATGCATCCATCGTTTCGATCCCGCGCTGGAGGCGGTGCGAAGCTGGACCGCTCCAGCGCAGATCGGCTGGATATTGCCGGACAGCAACGGTCGCTTTCTGGTGGGGCTTCAGACCGGCATCCATCGCTTCGATCCAGTCGATGGCGACTTTTCGCTCATCCATGCGCCGGAATTGCATCTGCCCGGTAACCGCTTGAACGACGCGACGGTTCACCCGGACGGTGCGCTCTGGTTCGGATCGATGGACGATTCCGAAACGGCGATCAGCGGTGTTTTCTATCGCATGGATCGGTCCGGCTGCGTCGCCAGCGGACTGGACGCCGTCAGCATCACCAATGGCCCCGCGGTCTCCCGCAATGGCGATATCCTTTACCATGTCGATACGATCGGCCGCACCATCTGGCGGAGCGTGATAGACGGCAGCGGCGTGCATGACGCTCGCGTGTTCGCCCAGATTGAGGAAGGCGCCGGATATCCCGATGGGCCGACCATCGACGCGGAAGGCTGCTTGTGGATCGGCCTGTTCGGCGGATGGGGGGTGCGGCGCTATGATCCGGCCGGAAAGCTGATGGCAAGCGTTGCCTTTCCCGTGGCGAATGTCACCAAAGTGGCCTTTGGTGGCGACGGGCTGGCGACGGCCTATGCCACCACGGCGGCCAAGGGATTGTCTCTGGCCGAGCGTCGAGCGCAACCACTGGCGGGCGATCTGTTCGCTTTCGATCCGGGGGTGTGCGGCGTACCTGGAATTCTCGCAAAACTATAAAATATAGGAAGGATAAGGATGATGGAGCAGGAGGGGAGCGCGGAGAAGGTCAATATGGCCTTTATCGCTGCAATCGTGGCGGTAGCTACCATTGGCGGCTTCATGTTTGGTTATGATTCCGGGGTCATCAACGGCACCCAGAAGGGGCTGGAATCGGCCTTCGATTTGGGCAAGCTGGGCATCGGCATCAACGTTGGTGCGATTCTGGTCGGATCGTCCATCGGCGCGTTCGGTGCCGGGCGCTTGGCGGACATCATCGGTCGACGCGGCGTGATGATGGTGTCAGCCATATTGTTTCTTGGTAGCGCTTTGCTCGCAGGGGCAGCCGGTTCCTCGGCGCTGTTCATCATTGCGCGGATTATCGGCGGTTTGGGCGTAGGTGCTGCCAGCGTTATTTCGCCGGTGTATATCTCGGAAGTCACCCCCGCCGCTGTGCGTGGTCGCTTGTCGAGTATCCAGCAGGTCATGATCATCACCGGCCTGACTGGCGCATTTGTAGCCAATTTCGCGCTGGCCCGCTATGCGGGCGGCTCCACGGCAACGCTATGGCTGGATTATCCGGCCTGGCGATGGATGTTCTGGCTGCAAGCGATTCCAGCGGCCATTTACTTGCTGGCGCTGCTGGCGATCCCGGAAAGCCCCCGCTATCTGGTGGCCCGGGGACGGGATGCCGATGCCGAAGTGGTACTGACGCGCCTGTTTGGCGCTCAGGAGGCGGCGCGGAAGGTCGTGGAAATCCGGGGTAGCCTGGCGGCGGATCATCATCGTCCGAAGCTGTCCGATCTGATCGACAAGGTCAGCGGCAAGGTGCGGCCTATCGTCTGGGCGGGCATCGGCCTGGCGATCTTCCAGCAGTTGGTGGGTATCAATGTCGTGTTTTATTATGGTGCGACCTTGTGGGAAGCTGTCGGCTTTTCAGAAGATAATGCGCTGCAGATCAACATCCTTTCGGGCGTGTTGTCGATCGGTGCGTGTCTCGCCACTATGACACTGGTGGATCGGGTGGGGCGCAAGCCGTTGCTGCTGACCGGTTCGGCAGGCATGGCCGCGACGCTGGGCGTTGTCGCTTGGGCCTTTTCCACGGCGATAACTGGAGCGGACGGTGGCGTGAGCTTGCCGGGCAGCAACGGTCTGATCGCGCTGATCGCAGCGAACCTTTACGTGATCTTTTTCAACCTCAGTTGGGGTCCGATCATGTGGGTCATGCTGGGCGAAATGTTCCCCAACCAGATCCGTGGATCGGGTCTGGCGGTCGCAGGATTTGCCCAATGGATTGCGAACGCGGCGATATCGGTCAGCTTCCCGGCGCTCGCAGCGTCGCCGGGTCTGGCGATTACCTATCTGGGCTACGCCGTCTTTGCATTCATCAGCTTCTTCTTCGTCCGCGCTATGGTTCATGAAACCAAGGGGCGGGAACTGGAAGACATGCAGGGCTGATAAACTATGCGCGCCGTTTCCGATCCGGAAGCGGCGCGCCTATGTCGCTGCTGATCAGGCCTTGGGCCGCATTCTGGGGGCGGCGTCGGACTGCCGCCGGACCAGACTATAATCCAGCATCACATGCGTTTCCGCCGTGTCGGCACCGGGTTTTGGGCGTCCGCGCATTTCGCGAACCAGCATCTCCACCGCCACCCGCGACATCTCTCCGATAGGCTGGTGGATCGTGGTCAGTTCGGGCCAGATGGTCGTCGCCAGCGGTGTATCGTCGAAGCCACAGACAGTCAGGTCGCTGGGCACGTCCATGCCTCGCCTATGCGCTACGGCAACCGTTGCAGCCGCCATATCGTCATTGCTTGCGAAGATGGCGCTGGGCCGGTTGGGCAGGTCCAGGATCGTTTCGGCAGCGTCCAGACCCGATCGATAGGTGAAATAGCCTTGCGCGCACAGGAACGGGTCATCGGCTATTCCCGCTTCGGTCAGGGCGGCGCGATAGCCTTCGAACCGGCGGTCGCTGGCGCTCAGATTGGGATTGCCCTTGATGAAACCGATCCGGCTGTGCCCCAATGTGATGAGGTGCTGTGTCATTTCATAGGCAGCCTGAAAATCGTCGATGCTCACAGCCAGCATGTCGCTTGGCGCGCGCCCAGTGGCAACCGCGACGGCCGGGATTGCTGCCTTGGCCAGCGCATCCAGCATTTCCTGGGAATCGCATAGCGGCGGCGGCAGGATAATGCCGCTGATCCGTCCGCTCTTCAACTGCTGCATAACGGCGGCGACTGACATGTCGTCACCGAATTTTTCCACCACGAGATGCACGCCGCTGCGCGCCGCCTGATCCAGGCTGCCCATCAGAAATTCGGAAAGATAGGAGGAGGAGGGGTTGGAATAGAGCAGGCCGATCCGCGTTTCTTCCCCACCGGCCAGGCTGCGCGCGGCAACGCTGGGCGAATAATTCAGCGCGGCGATCGACGCCTTAACCTTCTCCCGCGTTGTGGGGCGGACAGTCTGCTCGTCATTGATAACGCGCGATACGGTCATTGGCGACACGCCGGCATGCTTTGCAACGTCGTTGATCGTGGGCGCGTTATGTTGCCGTCGGGAAGTTCGCGAAGTTGTCATGGTTTCTCGCGCAGTTGGGAAGGAAAGCAATATCAGATTAGCATTGCCAATTTCCTATAGTAGCTGCGACGGGCAAGGCGAAACAATAATGACGTGACCGCTGTCGGTGCCATTTTGGTATTCTGTCTTGGCAAGCGGCCTCCCACGTGAACGCAGGAGGCCGCAAGGAGCTTACTTCAGCATCGGATCGATGGTGCGGATGGTGCCATCCGGATTATAGAACAATTCCGTGACCTTCACGTTGCGCAAGCGGGTCTGCCCCGAAAGCTGCGTGTCGGCATAAAAGAGCCACCAGCGACCGTTCCATTCGACGATGGAATGATGTGTCGTCCATCCGTCAACCGGCTCCAGGATGCGGCCTTTGTAGGTGAAGGGGCCGTAAGGGGAATCGCCAATGCCATAAGCGAGATAGTGGGTGTCGCCGGTGGAATAGCTGAAATAATATTTGCCCTTATACTTGTGCATCCACGACGCTTCGAAAAAGCGTCGGTCATGGTCGCCGCCCAACAGCGGCTTACCCTTGTCATCCACGATCTGAACGGAACGCGGCTTTTCGGCGAATTCGGTCATGTCGCCGGACAGTTTAGCGATCTGAGGCATCAGGGCGGGCTTGTCGTCCGCGCCCAAGTCGGTTTTCGATCCGTTGGGATCATATGTGCCGGTCACATTCCGCTGAAGCTGGCCGCCCCAGATGCCGCCGAAATACATATAGCTGCTGCCATCGTCGTCGGTGAAGACGGCGGGGTCGATCGAATAGCTACCCTTGATCGGCTGCGGTCTGGCTTTGAACGGACCCATCGGGTCTTTGGACGTGGCAACGCCGATACGGAACGCACCCTGCTTATCCTTGGCGGGGAAGTAGAGATAATAGGTGCCGTTCTTGAAGGCTGCGTCCGGTGCCCACATCTGCTTGTCGGCCCAGGGCACATCCTTCACATCCAGTGCGACGGGGCCAACGGTGACCGGGCCGCCGATCTTGTCCATCGACAGGATACGATAATCGCGCATTTCGAAATGCGCACCCAGATCGTCCTCGGGCGTCGGGCCATCGATATCGTGGCTGGGGTAGACATAGATCTTGCTGTTCCACACATGGGCGGATGGATCCGCAGTGTAGATGTCCTTCACCAGCGGCTGCGACAGATATTTTTTCGACGTGCCAGCCGCTGCATTATCGCCAGATACTGCACCGGGATCCTTCTGACAGGCTGAGGTCAGCGCCAGCAGCGCAAGCAAAAGGGGGCGTCCGCCGCCGATATTCATTTTCATAGGGTGTTCCTCTCCGGCTTATATCGAGCACGATAGCGATATCATTACAATCGCACAACTCCCACTGCTTTACCTTGCAAAATTGCCTATCACCGGTCAATGATAGCGCAACCATAAAAGGAGATGAGAGGCATGTTGCGACATTTGAGAGGCTGTGCGCTGGCTATCGGACTGCTGACGAGTGGATCAGCGCTCGCGCAATCCGCAGCGGCCGTCGATTTAAATGAAGCAGGCTATTTCGAGGGGGCAGGTGTCAATGTCCTCGTCTTTTCCAATACCTATGACGGACTGTTCGCCGATTCCAAGATCGGTGGCATAGAAATTATTCAGCAGGGACTTCGCAGCGCCACCAATGGCGACGTGCGCCTGTCCCCGACGCCGGGCCAATGGGATCCGGCTGCTGCCGTCGTTAGTCGCAAGGTGGATCGCCGGACGGGGGTGGTCGAAACGAGGCTGCGCTATGCGGAGTTGAAATGGGACTATGTCGTTCGGGCTGAGCGCAAGGGCGGGGCCGTGGTCATCAGCGTGGTGCTGGACAAGCCGCTGCCGAAAGCGCTGTCTGGCAAGGCCGGTTTCAACATGGAATTCCTGCCGTCCGCTTATTTTCATCACAGCTATGTGGCCGACGCCGCGACGGGCATATTCCCGCGCTATCCCGCCAGCGAAATGACCCTGACCGCAGAGCGCAACGCCGCGAGCGGGCGCAGCGAAGGGCCAGGGGCGGACCCTGTGCCGATCGCCAGCGCCTCGCGCTTCGTGCTGGCGCCCGAAGACCCGGCACGCCGCATTACCGTGAGCGGCAATGCGCCAATCATGCTGTATGACGGGCGCAATCAGGCACAAAATGGGTGGTTCGTGCTGCGGTCGCTGTTGCCTGAAGGGAAGAGCGGGACGGTGCTGCAATGGACCGTGGACGTCAATGCTGTGCCGGGATGGCTGCGCCCGCCGGTGATTGCGCACTCCCAACTGGGCTATGCCCCGGGTGGCGCCAAGGTGGCGACGGTGGAGCTGGATCGCAACGACAAACGTCGCCCGCCGCTTCGCCTGCTGCGGATCGGGGACAACGGCGCGCAGACGCCGGTTGCGACCGGGCCTGCGCGGGAATGGGGCGATTATCTGCGCTATCACTATCTGCAACTGGATTTCAGCGCTGTGAAGCAGTCGGGCCTCTACATGCTGGAATATGGGGATGTGCGCACTGCGCCGTTCCGGATCGCGCAGGATGTCTATGCCGATGCCTGGCATCCGACCAACGACGTCTATTTCCCGGTCGCGATGGACCATATGACGGTCAATGAAGCCTATCGCGTCTGGCATGGGGATTCCCATCGTGACGATGGCCGTCAGGCGCCGCTGAACCACGAACATATCGACCTCTATCGACAGGGACCGACGACCGACACGCCGTACAAGCCGGGAGAAACGATACCCGGCCTCAATGTCGGCGGCTGGTATGATGCGGGGGATTTCGATATCCGCACCCAGTCGCAATATGAGGTTATAAGATCGCTGGCGGAAAGCCGCGAACTGTATGGGCTGAACCGCGATACGGTCAGCGTCGATCCGGCACGGCGACATGTCGAGATCCACGTCCCCGACGGTAAGCCCGACATCGTGCAGCAGGTCGCACACGGCACCATCCAACTGCTGGCGCAGTTCGATGCAGTCGGCCATGCCATTCACGGCATCGTCGAGCCCGACGTGGCGCAATATACGCATCTGGGCGACGCGGTGAACAAGACCGACGGTCTTCCCTATGATGCTGGGCTCAAGCCCCAAGAAGTGCGCAATGGACGCAGCGGGACGCCGGACGATCGCTGGGTCTTCACCAGCAAATCCTCCGCGCTCAACTACGGTGCGATTGCTGGACTGGCGGCGGCGGCGCGGGTGTTGAAGGGGCAGGATGACAGTCTGGCGGATCGGGCCTTGGTGACTGCGGAAAAAGCCTGGGCGGGGGAGCAAACCCATGCGCCGGACCTGTTCAGCCATGGCAATACGACCGGCGGGCCGCTCGATGCGGAATCCTTCGCTGCTGCGGTTGAGCTGCTGCGCGCCACGCGCAAACCCGTTTATGCAGAGCGCGTGATGGCGTTGTGGCCCGATATCGCGAAGAATTTTCGCGGTAATGCAATGACGGCTGCCGCCGCCATTCCCTATATGCCCGCATCCTATCGTGCAGCGATGGAACCTGTTGTGCGGCAATGGGTGAAGGAAATTGAGGTAGCGGCGCGCGCCAATCCCTTTGGCGTGCCGATCACGACTGGCGGCTGGGCGGGGTCGGGTACGGTGATGGGTTATGCGCTTACCAGCGCGGCGCTGCACCGCGCGTTTCCCGACATCGTATCGAGCGAGGCAGTCTATCGCGGCATTGCCTTCATGACGGGGCATCATCCCGGGTCGGATATCTCCTTCGTTTCGGCGGTAGGGACGCGGTCAAAGGAAGTCGCCTATGGCAATAACCGGGCCGACTTTTCCTTTATCGCTGGTGGCGTAGTACCCGGCGTGTTGGTGGTGAAGCCGGACTTTCCGGAGAACCACGAGGACTGGCCGTTCTTTTGGGGCGAGAATGAATATGTCATTCCAGAAGGCGCGGCATGGATCGATCTGGCCAATGCGGCGGATAGGCTCAGTAAACCCTGATCGCTATGGCGGCCTGCAGCCCCTCAGACGGGTTGCAGGCCGTGCGCGACGATCTTGTCGATAAGGTCGCGGTGACGCGGCAGCCCGGCGCGCAGGCGCTCGGTCTGGCGGGCATTCTCCCGCATCGCCTGTTCCGCCAAGGCGTCGTCGCGGGCAAGCGCTTCAATCTCGACTTCGGTACGAAAGCCCATGCCGTACAGGACATATTGATAGCTGGCTGCGGGGAAGACTTCCTCGGCACGGTCGAACTCATCGTGAAACCAGGGCGAATGATAACGCCACAGCAGGAGCAGTTCCTGCAATCGATCCGGGATGCTGTCGGGCCGAACGTTGTCGCGCCAGAAGTCGCTGTCGGTGCGCTGGGTCAGGACATAGTGCAACTTCAGGAAATCGATAATGCGGCCCCAGCGATAAAGGGTCGTAGCGTTGAAGCGCGAGGCGACGACGTCCATCACCTCGCGGCAAGCGGGCATACGCTCGGCGATGATCTTGGCGGACAATTCGATCAGGACGATGGCCGAAGCTTCGAGCGGTTCCAAGAAGCCTGCTGCCAAGCCGACGGCGACGCAATTGCCCTTCCAGAATGTTTCACGATGGCCTGACCGGATGGGGATCTTGCGCGCGTTCAGGCCGTCTGCTGCAGGCCCGATATAGGCGCGTAGTTCCCTCTCTGCTTCGTCGTGCGAGATATGGCTGCTGGAATAGACATGGCCGGTGCCCCGCCGGGTCGGGACGCCGATGTCCCATATCCAGCCCGCGCTCTGGGCAGTCGAGATGGTGTGGGATGCAATCGGGCTGTCCGGGCTGTCATAGGGCACCTGCATGGCGATTGCGGTGTCGCAGAATAATATGTCGCTGCACTGTTTGAAGGGCACGCCCATCGCCTCGCCGATCAGCAGCGCCTTGAAACCGGTGCAGTCGATGAACAGGTCGCCTTCGATATCGCCAGCCTGCGTCGTAGTGACGCTGGCGATGTCGCCATTTTCGGCCATGTTGACACGCTCGACATCGGCCAGCACGTGACGGACGCCCAGCTTCGTGCAGCAATGCCGTTGCAGGAAGGGAGCGAATTTGCCTGCGTCCAGATGATAGGCATAGTTGGCGATCGCGTCATATTCCGCGGTAGCGATTGTCTTCGGCGCAAGGCCATCGTCGCAGATCGACCCCTGCGGCGTGACGGCATCACAGAAACTGCGGGCGCTTTCGCCTGCCATCCAGTGCGGGACCAGATTGACCTGGCCGAAACTCTGCGGAAGCATGAGGGGGTGATAATAGCCGTCGTTCGCCGCGCCCGTAGTCCAGCGGTTGAAGCGTGCGCCCTGTTTGAAGGCGGCGTCGCATTCTCGGAAGAAATCGGTTTCCGAAACGCCCATGCGCGATAGCGTAGTGCGCAGCGTGGGCCAGGTGCCTTCGCCAACGCCGATGATCGGAACATTGGGGGATTCGATCAGCGTAACGGAGAAGCCGCCGGGCATACGGCTTTGGTGATGCGCGGCGACGACACCGGCGGTGAGCCATCCGGCCGTTCCGCCGCCTACGATCACGATATGTTTGACGGGATTAATCATGCGACCAGCCACCATGAAAAGATGGGGGATGTCAACGCAAGGTCGACATCCCCCAGCAGGAGGGGTCCGTCAGAAGCGGTAGCGTGCGCCCAGCGTGAAGCGACGGCCATAAGCGTAAACGTCCAGCAACTGGTTCGAGAAGCGCCCGTGGGTGCTGATCGTTTCATTGGTGATGTTCAGCGTTTCGCCAAACACGCTGATGCGCTCGTTGATTTGATAGCTGCTGCTAAGATCGACCTGAAGGCTGGAGTTTACGAACGTCGGCTCCGCTCCGAAGGCCGAGTTGTTCTGCACCTGACCGAACTCACGCAGATATTTGTCGCGCCAGTTGACTGCAGTACGGAACTGGAAGCCGCTCTTGTCATAGAAAGCAACAAGGTTGGCAGAGTTGGCCAGGCCCGTGACAGCAAATCCGCTCTGGGAGAGATCGGTCTCGTCATAGGGCTTGTTCGTCTTGACGAAGGTGGCGTTGGCGTTGAAGCCGAAGCCGCTGTCACCAAAGACATGTTGCCACGCCAGTTCGACCCCCTTGATCGTGGCGGACGGACCGTTGACCCGTTGCGAGACGGTGAAGACCGCTGGAGCACCTGTCGTCGGATCGACTACGCCGTTGATCGTCTGGCGCTGAGTACCGGCGACAACGAAGTTCGACACATCCTTGATGAAGAAGTTGACGGATGCATAGGAGTTGCGCTGGTAATACCATTCCGCCGCGAGATCGAAATTGTCGGCGAGATAGGGCTGCAGGCTTGGATTGCCACCCGTCGCCGTGAGTGCGCCGACGCGCTGGCCGACACCCACGTTGAGAACCGGAGTCAGCGTGTTGAGGGCAGGGCGCGTCAACGTGCGCGACGCGTCGAACCGCAGATGCAGGCTGTCGGTCAGCTCCAGCTTCATGTCGATGCTCGGCAGGAAGTAGGAATAGCTGCTTTTCGTCGATAGCGGCTGGGTGGGACCGAAGCCGATTGTCAGCAACGTTGGATCAGCCGTGCTGCCTGTGATCGACGTTGGCAATCGTCCGACGCCTGCCGAAACCAGCTTGGTGATTTCTTCTCGCGCACCGGCATTGAAATGGAACGGCATACCGGCAACCTCGGCTTCGAAATTGACCCGGACATAGGCCGACCATGTTTTTTCACGCACGTCCTGAACACTACCCGGATCAAGGAGCAGATCAAACATGCCACGATAACCAAGCAGGCCATTGGTCGTGTCAGTCGGACCGGGATAGTTAAAGCCCGGCACGTTTTGCGCATATGGATTGCCCAAGCCTTCCAACAGACGCTGATATTCTTTCGCATCATAGCGCAACAGACCGGGGGGCAGAACGCCGGAAAAACCGGGGATGAAGTTATCGGTGCCAATCGTGCCCTTGACGAGACTTGCGGGGATCAGCACGCCGCTACCCTGTCCGGACGGCCCACCATAACCGGCATAGGCTTGCCAGAAATTATTGGTGAAGGTGCTGCTGTTCTGGAGCTTGAAGCGATCCTCCATATAGCGACCGCCGAACTTGATGGTCAGGTTATCCTGTTCCCAAGTCGCACCCAAACGGAATTGCTTGATCTCGTCGCTGTTAAGCTGCTGCTGACGCACGGTGACGTGCGATCCGATGATGCTTGGGTCGGTCCAGCGCGATGCGTCACCGTTGGGACCAAAGGCCGTCAGTTCCGGGAACGCCTTGCTGCTGCTACCGGAGACACGGATGCCGTTGGTGGTGCCGAGAAGGCCGCCATAGCCGATATCGCCATTTTCACTGGTGATCTCGCCGCCGGGATTTTGACGGCTCTTGGAGTAGCTGGCGTCCGCTTCGATCTTCAGATTGGCTGTCGCGTCCCACTTGACGTTGAAACCGACCTGGTTGGTTTCCAAAACGCGCGTGTCGGTGCCGGCAGTGAAGTCGGTCGGCGAACCTTGCTGGATGAAGTCGACAGTGGTGCCGTTTTCATCCTGTTCGACATTGCGCATCGACCCTTGGTTGAACCAGACGCCGAAGCCGGAGATGTCCGTGACGATCTTCTGCCGCGAATAATTGTCGTCCAACGTGAGGACTACGTCGTCGGAGGGTGCCCACTGCAGCGCGATGCGGCCATCGATACGCTCATCTTTGGTATAGCGCTGATCGGCACCATATTGCTGGCCGTACCAGCCAACAACGCTTTTCCTGTTAGACGGGGTCGATGTGACATCATCCGATGGTGCGCAGGTTGCCGCTGCACTGCCTGCCAGCTGGCACGGTGCGAACAGGCCGCCCTGCCAACCTGAGACGTAGACACGGTTCACTTGTGTGTCGCGGCGGGTGTAGATGCCGTCGACCAAAATGCCGAGCGTATCGTCTGCGAAGGTCTTGCTGAACAGCGCGCCGACGGTCGGCACGATTTTACCCGCATCGTCCTGGACCGATCCCGAGGCACTGAACGCGACGCGTGTGCCGGGGCTGTCGAAGGGCTTGGGATAGGAAATGTTGACAGTGGCGCCAATCGAACTGCTCGACAGCGATACGTCCGGTGTTTTCAATACGGCAAGCTGGCCGACGAAATCGGCACCGACCGAGGAGAAATCGACGGAGCGACCGCCCGTGGCGGTCGAGATACGGCGACCGTCAATCAGTGTTTCATTGAAGTCGCCGCCGAAGCCACGCACCGTGATACCGTCCGGCTCACCGCGAGAGCCTGAGCGGTTGATAGATACGCCGGGAAGGCGCTGCAGCGAGGCTGCGACGTTCGAGTCAGGGAATTTGCCGATGTCTTCCGACGAGATCACATCGACGACGCCGGCAGAAGACCGTTTGATGTCGAGATTGCGCTGGAGCGATCCACGGATGCCGGTAACGATGATATCGGTATCGCCGGCAGGCAGTTCCGCAGCGCTGGCTTGATCGGCAGCTTGATCAGCCGCCTGCTGTGCATGGGCGGACATCGTGACTGACAATGCTGCCAGACTGACGGCACCCGCCATCAGTCTTTTTCTCATGTTCACTGATGGTTTCACAGCCGACAGAGCGCGATTAGTATGCAAGTTATTCATTATCCTCCCCTTCATCCTCTACGGAATGCGTTCATACGGATCGTTTTCGCCCGGTATGACAGCTTATAACGGAGGATCGAAACACCTGCTGCTATGACAGCGATGGTATCCCGAACCTCCCAGCTTGCGATTATGGTAGCGCTATCTAATGTGTAGATCAACATCTATTGTAGGAGTATTCTTTCAACGCATTTTGAGGGCATAAGAAGCCAGAAATGCAGCGTTGCAGGCTGTCCTTGGGCAACCGGTAAGGCGTATGCAGATGGAATAATTGAGAGGAGGATGGCTTGGATTCGCTAGAAATTCTGAACCCGCAAATTCACGGCGAACTGCGGCTGCAGCGCGATTTTCCGTTATCGAATCACTTCGTGCGTATTGTCCCGAGCGAGTTTGCGGCAGCGGCGGTCGCCTGCCCGATCTTCTTTTCCAAGCATAGGGAAACGGGCGCGTTTTATCCGGGCGCTGCGCTTGGGCTGCGCCCCGGCGAACTGCTCGTCGACCGCCCCGATGGCAAGGCCGCATTCGAATCGCTCGAATCGGTTCGGGAAGGGTTTTTCGCCACGGATGACAACATATCGATCGACGCCGCGCATTCACGATTCGCTGCAGAGGATGGTCACCGCCTTTTCGAGCCTGACGGCGCACCTGCTCCGGCGCTCCGCCGTATCCAGTCCGCGCTTGGCGCGCTGGTGGTTGGCACGCAGGAGGCGGAACAATTCATCGCCGCCTTGCTGGCGCACCGGTTGATCGAGCCGCTCGACATATCGTTGAGCTTTGACGATGGCGAAAAGCTATCGTTGCAGGGCCTGTTCACGGTTAGTCTGGACAGGTTACGGCGTCTTGACGATGCATCCGTCCTGGCGCTGTTCCGGGCGGGCCATCTCCAACTTGCCTACACGATGATCGGATCATTGCAGCAAGTTGGGATTCTGGCTCGCCGTCGTAACGACCGACTGACAGGAACATTGTAGGCGCAATGGCGACACATGCCGACATCGTTGATACGTGGGACGCAGGAGATCTTCGCGATGTCCAATCCCTCGCTGCTATGGTCTCTGCTTGTCGGCCGGTCGTCATTCGTGGGCTGTGTGCGGATTGGCCAGCCGTGCATGCGGCAGCAGCGTCGGTAGAGCATGGCGCGGCTTATGTTGGGCAGTTCGATGCCGGAACCACGGCGGAGGCCTTTGTCGGAAGTGCCGATCTGGCGGGCCGCTTTCATTATGGCGACAAGGTGGACGGCTTCAACTTCGTTCGAGATTCGGCAGGAATAAGCGAACATATCCGGCAGATCGTCGTCAGCGCAACGGATCGTGAGGCCTCCACTCGTTATCTGGGATCATTGCCAATCGACATCCACCTGCCCGGATTTACGCGGCATAATATGGTTCCCGCTATGCCGCCTTCGGTCGCCCCGCGAATTTGGATCGGCAACGCCTCCGTCATCGCCTGTCATTACGACACATATGACAATCTGGCTTGCGTCGTGGCCGGACGCCGCCGGTTTACCCTGTATCCGCCTGATGCGATCGGCGATCTGTATGTTGGGCCAATCGACCATACTATGGCGGGGCAGCCCGTCAGCCTGGCCGCGAACGCGGGAGAGGCGGATGCCCGATATCCGCGTTTCGCCGCTGCGCGCGACCGAGCTTTAGTGGTCGACCTTGACGCCGGGGACGCGCTGTATCTGCCCAAATTGTGGTGGCACCAGGTCGAGGCGACGTCTCCCTTCAACATATTGGTGAACTACTGGTGGGACAATTTCAGCATTGGCCCGGACGCGCCGTACACTGCGATGCTGTTGTCGATGATCGCAATCGCCGAACGGCCGGAGGCGGAGAGGGCGGCGTGGCGCGCCTATTTCGACCATTATGTGTTTCGACCGGACGGACATCCTCTGGCCCATCTTCCGCCAGAAAAACACGGGGTGCTCGGCAGGATGGCGTCAGGAAATTACGGGCGGATACGCGCGCTGGTGATGCGACTGCTGCGGGACGTCTAGGCCGACAGCCACTTGACTGACGTTTTGGTTGCGCTACCAATGGCGCGGCGGGCGGCTGTCGACCCGTGGCAGCGATATGCTGACCTATAGGGAGGGCGAGGGCGATGAAGCGCTGTGTCAGTGTATGGAGCATGGCTGTGGCAACCATGCTGGCCTGCGTTCCGCCGGTCCTCGCGCAGGTGGCGACAAGCGCGCCCGCGGTCGTACCCGGCGCTCTGCCAGCCACGGTCACGCAAATCACGGTCCATGCCCCGTCAATCGCGGGCAATCTGGAGGGCGAAAGCGCTGAACGGGCTGTGCTGGTCATCCTTCCTCCCAGCTATGGCACTGATCTCAAGCGCCGCTATCCCGTGGTCTACGCGCTACACGGCTATTCGATTGGAGCGGAGCAATGGGCCAAGGAAATCCATGTACCCCAGACAGTGGAAGGTGCCTTTGCAAAGGGCGCCAGAGACATGATCGTGGTCATGCCCGATGCCAAAACCATCCATAACGGCTCCATGTATTCCAGTTCCGTCACGACGGGCGATTTCGAGCGGTTCATTGCGCATGATCTGATCCGGTACATCGACAGCCATTATCGTACGATTGCCGATCGGAAGAGCAGGGGTCTCGCCGGGCACAGCATGGGCGGATATGGGACGACCCGTATCGGCATGAAACATGCGGACATATTCGGCGCGCTCTATATGATGAGTCCCTGCTGTCTCTCGCCCCGGGCGGCAGCGCAACTCGATCCGGCTACGGCCACATTGCTGGATGCGGTCAAGACACCGGCTGACTCCGCATCCCTCCCTTTCCTGGCCCGTGCGCAACTTGCGACGGCTGCGGCTTGGTCACCCAATCCCAAAAAGCCGCCGCTTTATCTGGATCTGCCCGATGGAAGCAGCGAACATAGGGATGCGGTCTTGGCCAAATGGGCGGCCAATGCGCCCTTGGCCTTCGTAGACCAGTATATCGGCGATCTTCGGCGCTATAAGGCGATTGCCATCGATGTTGGCGACAAGGACGGCTTAAAGGACGACGCCCGCACGCTGCACGAGCGGCTGGACGAGTATGGCATTGCAAACAGCTTTGAAATCTATGACGGCGACCACACCAATCATGTCGCGTCGCGGTTTCAGGACCATGTCCTACCCTTCTTCAGCCAGCACCTGACCTTCCCCCCCGTCGGATGACGGGCAGAGGCATCATGGCCCTGACGCGCCGGGGCCTGTTGGCGCTATTGCCAGCGGGTTTGGCGGCTGGCGTCGCGCGTGCGCGCCCTGCGCAGCGCCCCAAGCAGCGTTTGTGGTACAGGGCGCCGGCCAGCGCATGGACTGAGGCGCTGCCCGTCGGCAACGGGCGGATTGGCGCGATGATCTTTGGCGGCATCGGCCAGGAGCGATTGCAACTGAATGAGGACAGCTTCTGGTCGGGAGCCCCTTACGATCCAGTCAACCCGCAGGCGCTGGGTGCCATGGCCGAGCTGCGCCGACGAATCTTTGCGGGCGATATCGCTGGTGCCGAGGCGCTGGCCGATGCGAAGGTAATGGCTCGGCCGTTGAGCCAAGCGGCCTATCAGACACTGGGCAGCCTTCTGATCGAGATGTCCGGCGCGAAGGGCGACCCCACAGGGTATGAACGATCGCTCGATCTCGACACGGGACTGGCCGAAACGCTGTTCACGATAGCAGGCGTCACCTATCGGCGGCGCGTGGTCGCCTGCCCCGTCAACCAAGTGATCGCGGTGCATCTAAGCGCCAGCCGGGGAGGAATGATTAACTGTCGCCTGTCCTGGGATCAGGTGGGCGCGGACTGGTCGGTGGATGCGACGGCGGGCGATACGCTGCGCCTGTCGGGCAGGAATGGCGATCATGGGCCGATCAAGGGTGCCCTGCGCTTCGACATGCGGTGCAAGGCAGTGTGTCCGAGCGGGCAGGTTGCGCGGGATGGGGAGGGGCTGGTCGTAAGCGGCGGCGATGAGATGACGCTGCTGATTGCGATGGCGACCAGCTATAAACGGTTTGACGACGTGTCGGGTGATCCCACCGCGGTTACGGCGGCGCAGATTACCGCCGCACAGACCCAGAGCTTCGCGCAGATCGCGGCGCAGGCGCGGGATGAGCACCGCCGGCTGTTCCGGCGTGTGTCGATTGATCTGGGTACAAGTGCAGCGGCGGAGCTGCCCACCGACGAGCGGGTGCGGAGATCGGGCGCGGGCGACGATCCGGCGCTGGCGGCGCTCTACTTCGATTATGGACGCTATTTGCTCATTGCTTCGTCACGGCCTGGAAGTCAGCCTGCCAATCTTCAGGGGATATGGAACAACAGCGCGTCGCCGCCCTGGGGCAGCAAATATACGATCAACATCAATACCCAGATGAATTACTGGCCGGCGGAAACCACGGCCCTGCCGGAATGCGTTGAGCCGCTGATCCAGATGGTGCGGGAGATGGCGGTGACGGGGGCGCGGACGGCGCGCACCATGTACGGCGCACGGGGATGGGTGGCGCATCACAATGTCGACCTGTGGCGCGCAACGGCTCCGATCGACGGGGCGCAGTTCGGCCTTTGGCCGATGGGTGGCGCGTGGTTGTGTCGGCATTTGTGGGATCATTATGAATATAGGCCAGACGCGGCCTATCTGGCGTCGATCTATCCGCTGCTGAAGGGCGCGGCGCTGTTTTTCCTCGATACGCTTCAGGTCGATCCTAGGACGGGGCATCTCGTCACTAATCCGTCCATGTCACCCGAAAACCCGCACGGCCATGGGGGAACGTTGGACTATGCCCCGACCATGGACATGCAGATATTGGCCGACCTGTTCGACGCGACTGTTGCGGCGGCGGGGCTGCTCGACGGCGACAAACCATTTGCAGACGAAGTTGTCGCGGCGCGCGCGCGGCTATTGCCGATGCAGGTTGGTCGGCAGGGGCAGTTGCAGGAATGGCCGCAGGATTGGGACGCCGATGCCCCTGACCAGCAGCACCGTCATGTTTCGCATCTCTACGGTCTCTACCCGTCCCGGCTGATCGACGTCGACCGGACGCCCGATCTGGCGAGGGCCGCGCGGCGGTCGCTGGAGATCCGGGGTGACAAGGCGACGGGCTGGGCCACGGCCTGGCGCATCAACCTTTGGGCGCGGCTGCGCGAGGGCAACCGGGCGCACGGCATATTGAACTTCCTGCTCGGGCCGGAGCGAACCTATCCGAACCTGTTCGACGCACATCCGCCTTTCCAGATCGACGGTAATTTCGGCGGCACCGCGGGCATCGTGGAGATGCTGCTGCAAAATTACGGCGACACTATCCATCTTTTGCCAGCCTTGCCGGACGCTTGGCCCAACGGGGCCGTCACAGGCCTTCGAACCCGGGGCGATTGCACGATCGATGTCGCCTGGCAGGATGGGGGCTTACAATCAGCGCGATTGCGGGCGCCGCCCAAAACGATGCGGACGGTGCGCTGGGGCGCGACGGTGCGACAGGTCGAGATTGGCGCAGAGGGTGCAATCACGCTGTCGCCCAGCAGCTTCCGATGACTCACGAGGAATGTGCATGAAACCTCAACTTTCCTGTCCACTGGCAGCCTTTTTCGGATTCGGCCTGTTAAGTTTCTCCGCAGTAGCTAGCGGCGCTCCGCCTCGACTGGACCCGGCCCTGAGTGACTATGCCGTGATCCAGCGTGACCGCCCCGTCGTGGTGAACGGCGATGCGGGGGCGGGGGATGCCGTGACCGTTACGCTCGGCCAGGAACGCAAGGCTGTGTCCGCTGACAGGCAGGGCCGTTTTTCCGCGCGGTTCTCTCCAATCGCTACGCCGGGGCCAGTCAGTCTTTCGGTGGAAAATGCGGATGGACGCACGGTGGCGCGCGATACGCTGGTGGGGGATGTGTTTCTGTGTTCGGGCCAGTCCAACATGGAGATGGAAGTCAAATTGGCCCAGAACAGCGGGGCGGCGGGCGTTCCGGCAGACGATCAGTTGCGCCTGATGACTATCGAAAAGCGGATAGCCGATGCGCCCCAGATTCGCTTTGCTACGTCGCCATCCTGGGCGGTGGCCAGTCGGGATGCGGTCCAGAATTTCTCGGCATCCTGCTATTACATGGCGCGCGAATGGCGGGCGTCGGCGAAGGTGCCGGTCGGGGCCATCGCCAGCAGTTGGGGTGGATCGCAGATCAGCCCGTGGATGGGCGAAAAGGCGCAGGCCACAGTGGGGCGTGCCGATCAATCGGCCCTACTTGCCCTACATGCCCGCAACGTGGCGGCCGGGGAACAGGCCGCGAGCGCTGCTTGGGAAAAGTGGTGGCGGGACGAAACCGGAGACAAGGCGGGGCGCGAACCCTGGCAGCAGGGCAGCACCGTGGCATGGGTGCCGGTCCCGCGTGTCGGTCCGTGGGAGAGCTGGGGGGTGCCGACATTAGCAGACTATAACGGCATGCTGTGGTTCCGGCGCGATATCGTACTGACGGCGCAGCAGGCAGCGCAGGGCGCAACCGTAAATCTGGGGACGCTGGACGATGTCGGGCGGCTGTGGATCAACGGTACAGGCGTAGGCATGAGCGCGCAGGCTTGGAAACCCAATAGCTTTGCCATCCCCGCCGGGGTGCTGCGCGCCGGGCGCAACAGCCTTACCCTCAATGTGTCGGACGGCTATCAAACCGGGGGGATGCTGGGGCCCGCGGATGCGATAAATATCGTCTTTGCCGATGGCGGATCTGTGCCGATGGCCGATGGCTGGACCTACGCCATGGCCGCTGCGACCCAATCGAGCGCGCCGCGCGTGCCGTGGAGCGACCTGGCAGGCGCCGGCACGATGTATAACGCCATGATCGCGCCGCTGGGTGAGATCGGATTGAAGGGTGTCGCCTGGTATCAGGGCGAGTCCGACACCGGCATTCCCGGCTATGCGGGGCGCATGACGGCGCTGATGGCCGATTGGCGGCGTCAGTTCGCGACGCCGGACCTCGCCTTCGTTGCCGTCCAGTTGGCGGGATATGACCGACCTGCGACCGTCCCGTCCGAAAGCGGCTGGGCTAATGTGCGGTACGACGCTTACCGCGCGTCCCTGGCGGATGGCCATGCAGGCTTGGCGACCGCCATAGATCTGGGCGATCCCTATGACATCCATCCGGGTGAAAAGCAGGAAGTGGGACGGCGACTGGCGCGGGCCATGCGCGGCGCTGTCGAGGGCGACAGGGGGGCGGCACTCGGCCCGCAGATAGTGTCGGCGACCAGCGATAGCGCGGGCGCCATATCGTTGCGCTTCACGGGCGTGACAGGCGGTCTGCATCTGCGCAGCAGCAATGTCGCCATCGGTTTCGAACTGTGCGGGACGCAGTCAGGTTCCTGCCGCTATGCCAGCGCCCGGCTGGACGGCGATAGACTTGTCCTGGCAGGCGACGGCGCGCCGACTACGCGGGTTCGCTATGCCTGGGCGGACTATCCGGTGGTAAACCTGTACGATGGTATGTCGCTTCCGATAGGCTCTTTCGAGATCGCGGTCACACCGCAGCATTGATCGGAGCCGAAACGGCTCAAGGGGTGGCAGGCATGACGACTACCGAGACATTCCTGCTAGCGCTCAGCTTGATTCTGGGGCTGCCCTGGCTGATCTGGCGGGTCGGTCGAACCGACACATATGTGCCGCTGGTCGTGATCCAGATCGGCTTGGGCGTGGTGATGGGGCCGGGCATATTCGGTGCCATCGCCCCGACGGTGCACGCTGCGCTTTTCCCGCAGCCAGTCATGGCCGCTCTCAATGGCATCGCCTGGTGGGCAGTGATGCTGTTCGTCTGGATCGCGGGCGTGGAACTGGACGTGGCGCAGGCGTGGCGATCGCGCCGGGATAGCTGGATTACCGCGGCGCTGGCGCTGATCGCGCCACTGATAATGGGAAGCTTTGCAGCCTGGTTCATCGTCCAACGCCCCGGCTGGATCGGCGGACATGGGGCACACTGGCAGGCAGCGCTGGGAATCGGCATGGCGTGTGCGGTCACGGCGCTCCCCATCCTCGTCCTGTTTATGGACCGACTGACAATCCTGCGTCAGCCACTGGGGCAGAGGGTGCTGCGCTACGCCAGTCTGGACGATATCGCCCTATGGAGCGTGCTGGCGATCATTCTGCTCGACTGGGGTCGACTGGAACGGCAGTTGGCGTTCGTCCTGATCTTTCCCTTGGCGGCGTGGGCGCTGCGTAGGATCATGACTAGGCTAGGCGGGCAGGACCGACTTTACGTCGCGATATTATGTGTCGCGCTGCTGGGTTTCGCGGCGGACTGGGCGGGTCTCCACTTCATGGTGGGTGCCTTTCTCGCAGGGGCGATAATGGACCGGGACTGGTTCGACCAGAAATCCTTCGATCTGCTGCGCGATCATCTTTTGATGACGATCATGCCGGTCTTTTTTCTCAGCACAGGCCTTCGTACGCAATGGACGCTCGGCGGGGCGGAGGTGTTTGCGGTCGCCGCGATCCTGCTGGTCGCGTCGGTCTGCGGCAAGATGGCGGGGGTTGCGGTGGCGGGGCGTTGGTTGGGCTGGAAGCGGGGAGAAGCGTCGCTAATCGGTTGGCTGTTGCAGACAAAGGCGCTGATCATGATCATCTTTGCCAATATCCTTCTGGACCGCGACATTATCAGCAGCGGCATGTTCACGGCTCTGTTGCTGATGGCGCTCGCGAGTACGGCCCTCACCATACCCATGGTGCGAAGCCGAATTGGAATGGCGGCATTAACTCCGACTATTGACCCTGAAAAATCTGAATGATAGCGTTCACAGTTCGGGGTCTGCGGACGTACGCAGCGCATTGTGCCCGCACTTGATGGCAGAGAATTGTCCATTGTTTCAACAAGGAAGATCAATGAACCGCATGTTTGCCGCAGGCCTGCTTCTTGTTTTCACATCTGGCAGCGCGTGGGCGGGTGAATTGCCGCGATTTAGCGATTTCCGGTATGAGGGAGGGTCTCAGGAAGTCGCCAAGCCGGGGGCTGGGCAATATCGCAACCCCATTCTGTCGGGCTATTATCCCGATCCGTCTGTGCTGCGGGTGGGCGACGATTATTACCTGGCACTGTCATCTTTTGTGAACTTCCCCGGCCTGCCGATCTTCCATTCGAAGGATCTGGTCAACTGGACGCAGATCGCCAATGCGCTGGACCGACCGACGCAGGTGGACTTCGGCGGGCTAAATCTCTCGCGCGGCATCTACGCGCCCGCGCTCTCTTACCATGACGGCCTATTCTATCTCATCACGACTTGCGTTGAGTGCCGGGGCAATTTCATCATCACAGCGAAAAACCCCGCCGGACCTTGGTCCGACCCGATCTGGTTGCCGTTCGAAGGGATCGACCCGTCGATCTATTGGGAAGGCGACAGGGCGTATATCATCAACAACCGCGCGCCCAATGAGCCGCCCCGCTATGATGGCCATCGCGCCATCTGGATCCAGGAATATGACTGGCGGGCGGGTAAAATGGTCGGCGATAGCACGCAACTGGTCAATGGCGGGGTCGACATAACCAAGAAGCCGGTATGGATCGAAGGGCCGCATATATTCCGCAAAGATGGCTATTATTATCTGACGGCGGCGGAGGGCGGCACCAGCGTCAATCATTCGCAGGTGGTGTTGCGGTCGCGCGATTTGAAAGGGCCGTATGTGCCTTACGTCGGCAATCCGATCCTGACCCAGCGCAATCTCTCCGCGAACCGGGCCAATGCCGTTACGTCCGCCGGGCATGCGCAACTTGTGCAGACGCAAAATGGCGACTGGTGGGCGACCTTTTTGGCGGTGCGGCCCTATGAAGGCGACTTCTACAATATCGGGCGGGAAACTTTTCTGTTGCCGGTGACGTGGAAGGATGGCTGGCCGATCATTCTGCCAAAGGGACAGGCTATTCCGTTTGTCGGCGATGCGCCTAAATTGCCGAGAGGCAAGCCGCCCGCCGTACCGATCAGCGGCGATTTTTCTTATGTCGACAGCTTTGATGACGATCGGCTGGCGATGAGCTGGATTGGCGTTCGCATTCCGAAACAGCCGCTTTATCGGCTGGACAAGGGGGAACTGATCCTGTCCAGCGGCGCGCGGTTGGGCGACCAGGCTGGCGTGCCTGGCTTCATCGGGCGACGGCAGCAGCATCATGTCGCAACGATGAGTACGACTGTGCGGTTCGTACCCGAAACGGAAGGCGACCGCGCCGGCCTAGCCGCCATCCAGAGCGATGAGAGCTATCTGTTCTTCGGGATTACGCGACTAGGCGGCAAGCCGGTGGTCGCTCTCTTCAACCGGGACAAGGGGACTGAAACGCTCTTGGCGTCCGCGCCGCTTGCGGCAAGAGGTCCTGTGACGTTGGCGATCCGGCAGGATGGCGGGACCATGGCGTTCGATTATACGGTCGGCGGGCGCAAGGTTAGTTTGAAGAGGGGCATCGATGCGCGCTTCCTCAGCACGAAGACTGCAGGCGGTTTCACCGGGACGATAGTCGGTCCATACGCATGGGTGCAGTGATGCGCAGGGCGGTGCTTGGGCTGGCAACGGCAGTCGTACTCGCCAGCAGTGCTGGCGCGCAGGTCTGGCGGTCGGACCAGGGGGATGGCAGCTATGTCAATCCGCCGCTCAATGCCGATTATCCCGATCCCGATATCATCCGGGTCGGAGAGAATTTCTACTTCGCCAGTACTACCTTCGCCAATGTGCCGGGGCTTACCCTGCTGACGTCAAAGGATCTGGTGAACTGGGACATCCTGTCGCATCTGGTGCCGAAGCTGGACGACCTGCCGCTCTACGATCTGGCGAAGGGCGGAGCGTATCGCAAGGGAATCTATGCGCCCAGCCTGCGCTACAGGGACGGTGTCTTCTACGTTGCGGTAACGCCGGTGGATCAGAATACGCGCATCTACAGCGCGCGCGATCCCAAAGGGCCGTGGACACATGTAGAGTTGAACAAGGAGGCCTTCGATCCCGCACTGTTCTTCGACGATGACGGGTCTGCTTATCTGGCGAGCGCGGTCGGCAGCGACGGCACGATCACGCTGCATATGCTCGACCGGGATGCGACCCGCATCGAAAGCTCGAAAGTCATTTACTTCAATAAGGGCGCGGAAGGGTCCAAAATCCTCAAGCGCAAAGGCTTCTACTATCTGTTCAATTCCATTCCCAACCGCCTGGGGCTGACGGTATCGCGCGCGCGCAGCCTGTTCGGTCCATGGGAGACACGTAACCAGATCGACGACACTACAGGCGGCCATCAGGGTGCCCTGGTGGATCTGCCCAATGGCGATTACTACGGCTTCGTCATGTTGGATGCAGGGTCCATCGGCCGCGTGACCAACATCAGCCCGATCTTCTGGCAGGACGACTGGCCGGTGTGGGGGACGCCGGAGGCACCGGGGCGCGTGCCTGCGCGCGCTGTGAAGCCGATCCAGGGTCAGCCCTTCGGAGAGCCGCCAAGTTACGATGATTTTTCCGGGGCGACGCTGGGGCGGCAATGGCAATGGAATCATAACCCGGTGGATCGCCGCTGGTCGCTCTCGGAACGCCCCGGCTACTTACGGTTACACGCAACGACCGCCTCTGATCTTTGGACGGCGCGGAACACGCTGGTGCAGAAGGCTCAAGGGCCGCGCGCTCGTGGGACGGCGAAGCTGGATTTGGCCGGGATCAGGCCGGGCGACGTCTGCGGTTTTGGCACCTTCGGCAAGTACAGCGCGCAACTGGCAGTGGTTGGAGGGAAAGACGGCCGCAATAGCCTGACCATGCGGCTGGTCGAATCGACGAACGAGGGGCCGAAGACGGATGTGCGTGCGGCGGCGGTGCCGATCCGGGCCAGAACGCTCTGGCTGCGCACGGATACCGATTTCGGCAAGGATATCGGCTCGGTCGGCTACAGTCTCGACGGCAAGGTCTGGCGCGATATCGGCGGCACCTTCCCCCTCGAATTCGCTTGGCAGACTGGCACCTTCCAGGGCGAGCAACTCGCACTGTCCTGTTACAATCCGACCATGGCCGGTGGCTACCTCGATATCGACAGCTTCACACTATCGCCGCTGGCGCCCTGAGTACCTGCAGCAGCCCTCAACCACGAAAAAAAAAGGAATGACGCCCCGTGAAAACCAGTCCGATGGCCATAGCGATCGCCCTGGCGGCGTGGAACTGCGTTCCGGCCCATGCTCAGTCCGTCGATCCTCTCGCTCCAACCGGGCAATGGTCGGCCTATACGTCCGGACGGGCGGATCTGCCACCGATGGGGTGGAGCAGCTGGAATGCGTTCGAGATCAATATCGACGAGGACAAGATCATGGGCGCAGCGCGGACGCTGGTGGACAGCGGCCTCGCGCGCAAAGGCTATCGCTATGTCAACATCGATGATGGATGGGCGCTGCGCCGCGACGCCAAAAGCGGACGGATGATCATTCGATCGGATCGATTTCCCTCGTCGTTGAGCGGAAAAGGATCGCCGTCCTTTCGCGGCTATACTAACCGGCTGCACGCCATGGGCCTGAAGGCAGGCATCTATTCCGATCTTGGTCGCAATACCTGTTCGCAGATGTATTCGCCTGATGAAACGAACCTGCCAAAAGGCACCGTGCTGGAGAGAGAGGTCGGCCTTTATGGCCACATCGATCAGGATATCGCGCTTTACTTCAAGGATTGGGGCTTCGACTATATCAAGGTCGATGGCTGTGGCGTTCGCGCCTATGGCGAGGAGAGCGAGAAGGTCAAGTCGGGCCAGTATCGTGCGCTTGCGCCCCTGTTGGACATGGACTCGGTCAGCCGGTCAGATATTCCTGCAGTTCAGTCTCTGTTTCGCGAGATAGACAAGGCGCTGGTGAAGTCCAATCCCGACGGCGATTTCCTGCTATCGCTGTGCATCTGGGGCACTGGCAACGTCCGGGCGTGGGGCAAGGATTTCGGCAATGTCTCGCGCACCAGTGATGATATCAATCCGACCTGGAGCCGGATGCTGACCAATTTCGACAGCGCAGCCAAGCGCGCCTTTTATGCACATCCCGGTGCCTGGAACGATCCTGACATGCTGTTCATCGGCAAGGGCGATTTCGGTGCGGACCATCTGGTCGAAGCGCGGTCGCATTTTTCGCTCTGGGCGATCATCAATGCGCCGCTGCTGATCGGCATGGATATGCGTCAGGCGCCGCAGTCGCTGCTGGACATATTGAGCAATACCGACGTGATCGCTGTCAATCAGGATCCGGCGGGGCATCAAGCGGTGGTCGCTTATGACAGCGATGACGTTCAGGCCCTCGTCAAGACGCTGAGCACCGGCGAGAAGGCCGTCGCGATCGTCAATCGAGGCATGGCGCCGCTGGAATTTTCACTAGCCGCCGCGCAGCTAAAATATCGCGACGATGCGGATGTGGAGATGGTCGATCTATGGACCAAAAAGACATCGTCTTTCCGCAAGGAGACCACGCTACGTCTGGCGGGGCATGAGACGCTCATTTTCCGGGTGCGTGGCGGCCGTATGCTGAGTGACGGCCTTTATCTTTCCGAACAGCCGGGGAATGTAAATCCGGCTGTCGACGGCGTGGTTTCGCCACAGCCCGATCCGACGCTGCACAAATCTGCGTTCGGCTGGGCGGGCACCCATGGACCGGGCGAGCGGCCTATCTACGCCGGGTGGGGCGGGGCGCAGGCCGATACCGCACCCTATGGTGCAACATTGCGAGTTGGCGGGCAGAAATTCACTTCAGGCATCGGTATATTGGCCAATTCCCGGTTGGAGGTGCGCAACAAAGGCTATCGGCGCTTTTCCGCCATGGTCGGCGTCGATGATTCTGCGGCGGACCCATCAGTCGACGTGACCTTCATGCTGTATGGGGACGGCAAGTTGCTGGCAACGAGCAAGCCGCTGAGCCGTGGTGACGGTGCAGCGCCCCTAAAAGTTGCGGTTGAGGGCGTAGCGTTGCTCGAACTGGTCACCCGATCGTCGGAAAGCGGTCGGGATTCCGTTCCGGTTTCTTGGGGTGAAGCGGCGCTGCTCCGCTAAACGATAACGATAACATAAATATCGCACTCTCTGTCATTCAGACGAGCCGTCCTATCCTGGTCGCCCTCTCTCGAACGCCTTAGCCTCCGTCGCAAGGACACTGTAGAGGTGGGCGTTGGGCAAGTATATTGGGAATTTACGGCGGAAATACAGGGTTCGTAGTTTGGTTCCTGCAATTTTCTGACGTAGATGTTGACAGGTTGCTACCATCCAAATATGTAAAGTTAACGTTACCATTTATGTCTGGGCAGTGAGAAAGGCTGTGTCCGTTCCGTTCATTTGACAGGTAACGTGGCAGGTAAGAGGCGAAAAACTCGAAAGAATGCAGTTCGACCGGCGTAGCCGGCGGTCCAAAACAAGCAGAATAACAGGGAGTTGGAGATGATGAAGGCGGTTCCTTATGCACGGTTGCAAATGCCCGGTCTTGCCGGAGCAGTAACGTCTGTATTGGCGCTCGCAACGGCGCTGACAGTGTCGGTTGCAGCGCAGGCTCAGGCGCTACCTGAGGCTGCCCGGCAGGATGTTGCCCTGCCGAATCCCGCGTCGGCTGACCCTGTGGATCAGGATATCGTCGTTACCGGATCGCGTATCACCTCGTCGGGCTTCAAGGCGCCCACGCCCACCACGATGATCGGTGAAGCGCAGATTGAGGCTAACGCTCAACCCAACATCTTCAACACCGTCGCGCAGCTCCCCTCCTTGCAGGGTTCGACTGGCTCGACCGTCAACACTTTCAGTACCTCCAGCGGCCAGCAGGGGCTCTCCTCCTTCTCGCTGCGTGGGCTTGGTGCCATCCGCACGCTGACGCTGCTGGACGGCCAGCGTGTGGTCGGCGCGAATGTGACGGGCGTCCCCGACGTCAGCCTGTTCCCACAATTGCTTATCAAGCGCGTCGATATCGTCAATGGCGGCGCCTCGTCATCGTACGGATCGGACGCCGTGGGCGGTGTGGTAAACTTCATCACCGATACCCGCTTTGAAGGGATCAAGGGCAATGTTCAGGGTGGTATCTCCACCTATGGCGACGATGAGCAATATCTGGTCCAGTTGGCGGCCGGCAAGAGCTTGCTCGACGACCGGCTGCATGTCGTTCTCAGTGCAGAATATGGCGACGAGGCGGGCGTCGGCGGCGGAGAATTTGGTATCGGACTTGCTGGTGGGCGCGACTGGTTCAAGCAGACGACGCTGATCAACCGCAACATATTGAACGACGGGTCGCCGCAATATCTGCTGCTCGATTATGCGCAGCCCTATAACTACACCAAATATGGACTGATCACCGCCGGTCCCTTGCAGGGCATTGCCTTCGATCAGGCGGGCAACCCGTTCCAATTCCAATATGGCTCGAACGGCACACCTTCTGGTAACGCAGCGGGCACGGTCAACGGATGCTATCCCGGTTTCTGTATTGGTGGCGACCTTTCAGGCAATGTCGATGCGGGCCGCTCGCTCCAGTCGAGTATCCAGCGGCTCAATACCTATGGCCGCGTCGGGTTCGACTTCGCCCCGGACAATGAAATCTACGTGACGGTCAACGTCGCTCAGGTGAAGACCAACAATCAACCGGTCGGCGGCATGAACCGGCCTAACCTGACGATACAGTGCAACAATCCCTATGTGCCTGCCTCAGTGCAACTGGCTTGCGCGACAGCGGGCATAACGAGTTTCGCCTTTGGTACGAGCAATGCTGCTCTAGGCAATACCCAGGTTTATACCGACCGCCGCCAGTATCGCTATGTCGCAGGCGCCCAGGGCAAGGTTCCGCTGTTCGGTACAGACTGGAACTATGACACTTATTACGAGCATGGCATCAATTACACCGATGTCGATGTGACCAACATCATGTTGTCGCGCCGCTTCAACCAGGCGATCCAGGCGACGACCTTGAACGGCGCCATAGTTTGCGCCGATCCGGTAGCGCGTGCCAATGGTTGTGTCCCGCTCAACATCATCGGCGGTGCGCCGCCGTCCGCAGCAGCCTTGTCCTACATCATGCCGAAATACGGCCCGTACCAGAAGACGCGGCAGACGCAGGATGTGGTCAGCGTGAATGTGTCGGGATCGCCCGTCGACCTGTGGGCCGGACCGCTCTCAATCGCGTTTGGCGCCGAGTATCGGCACGAATATTACAAGGTTCGCGCCGACCCCTATGGTGCAGGCATCTCCGACATCTCGCCTAGTGGCGGCAATTATCCGGCGGACCCCGCTTTGCTGGTCGACGGAAACAACTGGTATGCGGGTAATTACAAGAACGGCCAGGGCGCCTACAGCGTCAAGGAGGCCTATCTCGAAGTCGACCTGCCTCTGTTCAGCAGTGATGCCGTGGGCCGGGCCAATATCAATGCCGCGGCGCGCATTACCGATTATAGCACTTCGGGCACGGTGTGGACGTGGAAAGTCGGTGGAACCTGGGATCTGCCAATCGAAGGCCTGCGTGTGAGAGGCGTAACGTCGAAGGACGTGCGCGCGCCCAACCTTTCGGAACTGTTCGCGGCACCCGTTACCACGACGCTGCCGAACTTCTTCGATCCGTTCCGAAATGTAAACGTGCTGGCGATCCAGAACCAGATTGGCAACACGGCGCTCACGCCGGAGATCGCCCGCAATACGACTGTAGGTATCGCGCTTGCCAACGCGCCATGGCTCCCGGGCTTCGGCCTGTCGGTGGACTACTACAAGATCAAGGTTACAGACCTGATTTCCAGTCTGGGTGCCGCCGATATCGTCAACCTCTGCTTCCGCAATATATTGCCCGATGCCTGCAACGCCTTCAACCTCAACAACCAGAACGGCCCGAACTTCATCAATGTTCAGGCGTTCAACCTGGCGTCGATCGAAACCGAGGGCGTGGATATCGAGGCTAGTTATGTTTGGCAGCGCCCGTTGGGCCTTGAGGGAACGTTGACGCTGCGCGCGCTGGCCACGCACATCCGTAAGTTCGTAACCGACAACGGACTCTTCGGTTCTGTCCCTCTCGACTCCGCCGGATCGAACCTTGGCAATACGCCCGACTGGAAATGGCTTGCCGTCCAGACCTATGCGACCGACCAGTTCTCCCTCTACCTTCAGGAACGCTGGTTCTCTGACGGTGTGCTGGGTCACAATTATGTGCAGTGCGCCCCTGGAAGCTGCCCGGCATCGACCAATAACAACCCGACCATCGATAATAATTTCATGCCTGGCGCCTTCTATATGGACATCGGGGGCACCTATAACGTGACAAAGGATATCACCGCTTATGTGAAGGTCGATAATCTGTTCGACCGTGCACCGGCAAAGTCTCCTTATTTCGCCAACCCCAATCTCTATGATGTCGTCGGTCGCATGTTCCGTGCCGGCGTACGGTTCAAGTTCTGAAGATGCGGATCGGTCAGCGGGGGCGCTCCTCCCCTAGTCTCCGCTGACCGGGAATGGCCGCCATCGTCTATGAAACGATGGCGGCCGTGGACTGACGTTCGATCAACTGGTGGCCAAGCACGCATTTATGATGGCGGCCCTTGCGGGCACTGGTGATTTCCTGGGTCAGCAACCGCAATGCCTCCGCCGCCAACTTCCGAACCGGCTGGTGGATTGTGGTCAAGGGCGGCCACAGGGTGACAGCCGCAGTCGTGTCGTCGAAGCCGACCACGGTCAGATCGTCCGGCACGACGAGGTGGCGGCGGTGAGCGACCGAAACCACGGCGGCGGCCATATCGTCATTGCTGGCGAATATGGCGGTTGGCGGATGGTCGATGTTCAGAAGCTGCTGACCTGCGACCAACCCGGATGTGTAGGAAAAATCGCCTTGAACCAAGATGGTCTCGATATCCTGAGCTTCGCTGACGGCGGCGTCGAACCCGGCAAGCCGGTCATCGCTGGCGGACTGGCCCGGATTGCCGATGATGAAACCGATACGCCGATGGCCGAGTGCGATCAGATGCTGCGTCATGTCATAGGCTGCCGCCCGGTCGTCGATGCGTACGCAGATCGCATCGCGTGCGATCCCGCCTACGACTGCCATGGGCAATTGCGCCAAACGGATGGGATCGCGCACTACGCGCGATTCTCCAAGCGGGGGCGCGATGATGACGCCCCGAACACCCGACCCGATCATGCGGTGGATTGCTTCGGGCGGGGGCGGGCGACCGTCCTGCCCGCCGAGCAGGGTCAATTGCGCGCCCATGACCGACGCTTCTTCGAACACGCCGATGAGGAAATCATGCATGAACGCCGCGCTGGGGTTGGAATAGATGACACCGATGCGGATTTCGCGCGCAGTGACGAGCGCCCGGGCGGCGACATTGGGCGTATAGTCGAGTTCCTCGATCGCGGCAGCGACGGCAAGCCGGGTCTTTTCGCGGACATTGCCCGTGGCGTTGATCACGCGCGACACCGTCATGGCGGACACGCCTGCGCGCTTGGCCACATCGATGACGGTCGCACTGCGCTTATGCTGATGGGGAGGCTTCAAAATCTTCCTTTCGAACCGTTGCGGTCCATTTCCCGGCAAATAGCCGCCGACGTCAACCCAAAGCTGCGACACGCTCACCATGCCCCGTGCGGCCCATCGACAATTGCCCTTGCTTCACGTCGACTTGCCAGCCTAGAAGCCAATGATAGCGTTAACTTTAGGTTCGGTCATTGAGTAAATTTCGCCATATCCGCTGGACCATCATCGGCCTGTTCGCAATGGCGATGACGATAAATTATCTGACACGCAGCGTATTGGGCGTCGCAGCGCCGACGATGATGGCGGAGCAGGGGATCACCTCCGAACAATATTCCTGGATTACCGGCGCGTTCCAGATCGGCATCATGTTCCAACCGGTGGCGGGCTATCTACTCGACATCACCGGAATACGCTATGGCTTTAGCTTCCTCGTCGTCGCTTGGTCGCTCATTACTATGGCGCACGGGCTGGTGAGTGGATGGCTGGGCTTCATGGCGCTGCGCGGTGCGCTGGGCGTGGTTGAAGGCGGGGCGCAACCGGCGGGTATGAAACTGGTCTCGCAGTGGTTTCCCGCGCGCGAGCGAGGCACGGCGGGCGGGTTATACCAGATTGGTGCATCGCTGGGAGCGGTCGCCGCACCGCCGCTGGTGGCTTGGGCCGTACTCAACCACAGCTGGCGCGCGGCCTTTTTCGTCGCGGGCGGGTTGGGGTTGTTCTGGCTGCTGCTCTGGCTGTTCTGGTATCAATCGCCGACACGGCACCGGGCCATATCCGGGCAGGAGCGGGACATGATAGCCGATGGGCAGGAAACCCGGTTGACCCGCAGCTTCGGGCGCCCCAAGCTTCGTTCCATGCTCGGCCGCCGCGATATGTGGGGCATAGCGCTGCCGCGTTTTCTGGCGGACCCGGTTTGGGGGATGCTGTCGCTCTGGATGCCGCTCTATCTGGTGCAGGTACGCCATTTCGACATACAGCAGATTGCGCTGTTCGCCTGGCTGCCTTTTCTGGCGGCGGACCTGGGGTGTTTGGCAGGGCCTGCGGTCGTCGCATGGCTTCAGCGGCGCGGTGTCCACCTGATCGATGCGCGGCGTTGGGCGTTCACCCTAGGTGCGCTGCTGATGGGCAGCATGATGTTCGTCGGTATGGTGGAAAGCGCCATGGTCGCCATCGCGCTCCTATGCGTCGCCGGGTTCGCGCACCAGACGCTGTCGGTCACGATCATCACCATGGCGGCCGACCTGTTCCCGCAAAATGAAGTAGGCACGGCGACTGGGATCGCTGGCATGGCCGCTAATCTGGGCGTTCTCATCTTCACCCTTCTGCTGGGCAGCTTGGTCGATCAGGTCGGCTACGGGCCCTTTTTCATCCTGCTCGGTCTGCTCGACTTTGTCGGCGCGGCCATACTTTGGACCTTGGTGCGAAAGACTGCATGACCCCGATTCTCAATCCCATTTTGCGCGGTTTCAATCCTGACCCGTCGATAGTGCGCGTCGGCGCCGACTATTATGTCGCGACCTCGACATTCGAATGGTATCCGGGCGTGCAAATTCATCATTCGCGCGATCTGAAGAACTGGCGGCTGGTCACGCGCCCGCTGCGTCGTGCGTCGCAGCTCGACATGCGCGGCAATCCTGACTCCTGCGGCGTATGGGCGCCAGACATTAGCCATGCGGGCGGTCGGTTCCACCTGATCTATACCGACGTCAAACGCTATGGTCGCACGACCCAGCGGGACCGGTCCGAAGTGTCATTGCGGGACTTCCATAATTATTGGGTCTGGAGCGACACGATCGACGGGGACTGGTCCGACCCCGTCCATCTCAACAGCAGCGGGTTCGATCCAGCGCTGTTTCACGATGATGACGGGCGTAGCTGGCTGCTCAACATGCTGTGGGATCACCGCCCGGGGCATCGGCGCTTTGGCGGCATCGTTATCCAGGAAATGGACTTGCGCAGTGGCCGCCTCATCGGGGAGCGCCGCAAGATTTTCGATGGTAGCGACCTGGGCTTCACCGAAGGGCCGCATTTGTACAAGCGGGATGGCTGGTATCATATGCTGGTGGCTGAGGGCGGAACAGGGCGTGGCCATGCCGTGGTGATGGCTCGGTCACGGTCGCTGTTCGGTCCCTATGATCTGCACCCCGACGGACCGGTACTCACCGCGCGCGATAGCCCGACTTCGGCCCTGACGCGCGCGGGTCATGGCGACGTGGTGGAAACGCCGGAGGGCGACCCGTGGATGGTCTATCTATGTGGGCGCCCGCTGCCTATGGCTGACTGCTGTATATTGGGGCGGGAGACAGCCATCCAGCCGATGCGCTGGTGCGATGACGGCTGGCTGCGTACGCTGGACGGCAGCGGCGCGCCGGTGGAAGCCATCGGCGACCAAGCGAAAGATGTTAAGTCGTGCGCGCTTGTCGATGATCGGGAAGATTTCGACGCAGACGTGTTGCCGCCCGCTTTCCAATGGCTACGAACGCCCTTTCCGGAGCAAATTTTTTCGTTGGCCCAGCGGCCGGGACATCTGCGCCTGTTCGGGCGCGAATCCGTTGGGAGCCAGTTCACCCAGTCGCTTGTGGCCCGAAGGCAAGGCGAATGGCGGTTCACCGCTGAAACCGTTATGGATTTTAAGCCGCACAGCTTTCAGCAATCGGCGGGGCTCATCCATTATTACAACAGCACCAAGTTTCACTATCTGCATGTAACCACCGACGATCACGGTAGCCTGATTCTGCAAGTCCTGTCTGTTTTGCCGGACGAAAGCCGCGCCAGTGCTTGTACCGCTCCCATTGCTATCGGGGTTGGCCCCATCCACCTGCGACTGGAAGTCGATCACGCGGCGATGCACTTTTTCTATCGCATGGCGACGGACGATGCGTGGACGGCGGTGCCCGGCGATTTTGACGCGAGTATCCTGTCGGATGAAGCGACGCTGCCCTATCTTCCCAACTTTACCGGCGCGTTCGTCGGTGTCGCCTCCCAGGATATGGCGGGGCAGGGGATCGTCGCTGACTTCGATTATTTCCACTATGCCGAGCGGGTTGGTTGAGCGAAGCTGTCGTTAGCGCCGCTTCACTTTTCGGATAGCACGAATAGCCAGCCACACGATCAGGATCGTCACCGGTATTACGGCAATGTCGATCGAGGCGGGTATATGCGCACCTTGATGATCCAGAGCATCTTTCAGGTAATGCCACAGGCCGACGGCATAGTAGCTGACTGCGACAACGGACAGCCCCTCCACCGTATGCTGCAGGCGTAGCTGCAGCCCCGTCCGGCGATCCATCGACGCCAGCAAATCGCGATTGCGCCGTGCAAGCGCCGTGTCGACCAATGTGCGTAGCAACGCGCTAGTCCATGCCACGCGCTGCGACAGGTCATTGAGCCGACGGGTGAAGGCATCGCAAGTGCGCATGGCCGGTAGCAGCCTGCGCTCGGTAAAATCGTCCAGCGACCTGTAACCGCGCACCGGCACCACCGACAGGCGCCGGATCCGATCGAGGCACAATTCGGCATAGGCCTGCGTTGCGCTCATTCGATAGCGCGTTTCGGCAATGATCTGCGCCAGCGTCGCGCTTAGCGAGGATAGATCCTCCAGTGCCGTGTCGGCATCGGCGTCCTTCTCCGCCAGGCGGGCGGTAAGCACAGTAAGCCGCTGTTCGAGAGCGGTCAGGGTTGGTGTGGCGGCCTGCGCCGTCGGCAGGCCCAGAAGCGCCATTTTTCGATAATTGCCAAGTTCCAGCAACCGCTGGACGAGTTGGGAGGTTTCCGCGCCCTCCAGCCCCTTGTCCTGAATAAGCAGCCGTCCAAAGCCGTCTTGATGCAACCTGAAATCGCTCCAGATCCTGGCGCGTCCATGAGCGACATCGGATATGATCAGGTCGTCCATAGCGAAATTGTCTTCGATGGCATCGTCCGTCGGACTTTCAGCGATCAGGCTGATGTGGCTTGACCGGATTATGCGCCCCGGAAGGGCGTCTATCCAGTTGGCTACAGCCTCGAAGAGTCCCAGGTCGAACAGGGGGCCGTCGGATATTTCCGAAATAAAGCTGTACGTCACAAACTCGGTATGCCGCTCCCACGACAGACTGAGCGCCCCCAACCGGCAGGTCATGAACCGGTCGGACTCTGCAAATGCAATATCATGGGCCGCCAGCAAGCGGGCCAGACTTTCAGCAGCATCCCGTGCTTCTTCCTGATCGACCAGGAATACGAACTGCAACGCCTGCGTGGGTGCAGAAAGGGGAGTCATTTTACGCGCATGCATCTCGCGCGAGAGCGAGGCGCGTAACGGATGGCTTCGGCGCACCCATGCCGAAAACTGGGGGGCCGCCTGTTCGTGCGTGCTCATGGCCAGGCGGTCCCCCGTCACCCTAGTGATTGTCGCGCGGAAGCCCCATCGTCTGGGCGATGCGCTGGAATTTCTCCGCGCCTTCCAGAATGGCACCGGTGTTCATCTGGCCTACCACCTCACGCTGCATCTTTTGCCATGGGGTCTGGGAGGCGGGATAAGGATAGCCCCCGGCATCCACCAGCGCCTGCCGCCTTGCGGCCAGTTGTGCGTCGTCGATCAGAACGTTGACCGTGCAGGTGTTAAGGTCGATGCGGACCCGATCCCCAGTCCTGAGCAGCGCAAGTCCTCCCATCGCTGCAGCTTCCGGTGATGCGTTGAGAATCGATGGCGAACCCGAGGTGCCCGACTGGCGCCCGTCGCCGATGCAGGGCAGGGCATGCACACCTTCGCGGATCAGATAGGCGGGCGGGCGCATATTCACCACTTCTGCGGCACCCGGATAGCCCACCGGCCCCGCGCCCCGCATGAACATCAGCGTTTCCGTCGTTATGTTCATCGCCGGATCGTCGATCTTGTGATGATAATCTTCGGGTCCGTCGAACACTATCGCCGGCCCTTCGAACGCATTAGGATCGTTAGGATTGTCGAGATAGCGAGCGCGGAATTCGTTCGAAATGACGCTGGTCTTCATGATCGCGGCATCGAAGAGGTTTCCCGACAGCACAATGAAACCGGCGTCGGTCACGAGCGGTTGGTCGAACGGGCGGATGACTCGTTCGTCCTCTATTTCGACGCCCCGGCAATTATCGCCCATCGTGCGGCCATTGACGGTCATAGCGCCTTCCTGAATCAAGCCCTGGCGCATCAACTGGCTGACCACGGCGGGAACGCCACCGGCGTGATAATAATCCTCACCCAGATATTCGCCCGCGGGTTGCAGGTTCACAAGCAGCGGAACCTTGTGCCCGTGTGTCTGCCAGTCCTGCAACGCCAGATCGGTCCCCATATGGCGGGCGATAGCAGCCAAGTGGATCGGCGCGTTGGTCGACCCGCCGATTGCCGAATTGACGGCGATGGCGTTCAAAAAGGCGTCGCGCGTCATGATGTCGGAGGGTTTGAGATCCTCATGCACCATTTCGACGATCCGCTTGCGAGTGCGCCAAGCGGCTTCAGCGCGGTCGCGATAGGGGGCTGGGATAACCGCCGAACCGGGGAGCATCATGCCCAGCGCTTCGGCGAGCGAGTTCATCGTCGAGGCCGTACCCATGGTGTTGCAATAGCCGGTAGAGGGGGCCGAAGAGGCCACAAGCTTGATAAAGCCGGCGTCGTCAATTTCACCGGCGGCCAGCATTTCGCGCGCCTTCCACACGATGGTGCCGGACCCAGTACGTTCGCCCTTGAACCAACCGTTCAGCATGGGGCCGACCGAGAGTGCGATGGCCGGGATGTTCACCGTCGCGGCTGCCATCAACATGGCAGGCGTCGTCTTGTCGCAACCCGTGGTTAACACCACGCCATCCAGCGGATAGCCATAAAGCAGTTCCACCAGGCCCAGATAGGACAGGTTGCGATCAAGGCCCGCGGTGGGGCGCTTGCCGGTTTCCTGGATCGGATGAACCGGGAACTCGAGCGCTATGCCGCCCATATCGCGAATGCCCTCGCGCACGCGCTCTGCCAGTACCAGATGATGCCGGTTGCACGGCGACAGGTCAGAACCCGACTGGGCGATGCCAATGATCGGCTTGCCCGATTGTAATTCCTCAAGGCTAAGGCCGAAGTTGAGATAACGCTCCAGATAAAGCGCCGTCATGTCGATATTGTCCGGATTGTCGAACCAGGCGCGCGAGCGGAGTTTGCGATCCGAAGCGGGTGAAGATGTGTCGGTCATGAGAGGTCCCGTCAGGGGTGAGTGGACAGGCGATAGACCATGACATGCCGGTAAGGCTTGCCGGGATCGACGCGGGCGGAAATGAAAGCGGGCTTGTTCGGGGCGTCAGGGAATTTCTGCGGCTCCAATGCGATGCCATCGCCCATGCGATAGAGGTGACCGTGCTTGCCGATATACGACCCGTCCAGGAAATTGCCGGTGTAGAACTGAACCCCCGGTTCGGTCGTGAGCACTTCCAGAACGCGGCCAGAAACCGGGTCTTCCAGCTTCGCAGCAAGCTCAGGAGCCTTGGTGAGACCCTTGTCGAGCGCGAAATTATGATCGTAACCTTGCCCGAAGCGGATCTGTTCGTCCCGGCCGTCGCGGATGCCGTCGGCCACGCGGCGGGGACTGCGGAAATCGAAAACCGTGCCTTCTACGGGGCGCAGTTCGCCGGTCGGGATCAGGTTGGCGTTGACGGGCGTGTAGGTCTTTGCCGGGATCGTCAGCAGATGGCCGGTCGCGCCGTCCGACGATCCTTCACCGGCGAGATTGAAGATGGCGTGATTCGTCATGTTGACGACCGTCGACTTGCTCGCCTTCGCGTCGAATGCGATCGTCAGCGAACCGGCTTCATCCAGCGAATAGGTGACCGTGGTGTCCAGCTTGCCGGGATAGCCCGAATCGCCGTCCGGGCTGCTATAGGACAGGATGACGCTGGCGGTGGGACCGCTCTTGATCGACGTCACAGTCCACGCGACCTTGTCGAAGCCCTTTGCGCCGCCATGGAGCGAATTGGTCTTGTCGTTGAGCGGCAATTGATAGCTCTTGCCGTCGAGCGTGAAGCGACCGCCGGCGATGCGATTGGCATAGCGGCCAACGGTGACGCCGAAATAATTGGGGCGATCTACGTAGGACGAGAGGTCGTCATAACCTAGCGTCACATCGGCAAGCTTGCCGTTTTTGTCCGGCGCGATGAGCGCTTGCAGCGTTGCGCCATAGGTGAGGATTTTCGCGGAAACGCCATGACCGTTCGAAAGCGTGATCGTTTCGATGTTCGTGCCATCCTTGAGCGTTCCTGCCGGCGTGCGTGTTGCCTCAGTAGCCATGGCTGGACAGCCTACTGCTATTGCCAATATGAAACAGACCGAGCCTAAACAATTGACCGCTCCATGTGTCCGATGTCCCTTTTGCATTCCTCGCCTTTCTCATTTTCGCTACCTGCAGACGCTATCTACTTGCATATATAGTCCGACTAATTAAAAAAGCGCAACCCGTGTCGGGACGGCCGATCTACGAAGCTGAGCCACGACCGGTGAAACCTCTGGAGAAGGGTGACATGGCTACACCGATTTCGTCTTCCGTTACCTCGGCCGTTGCGCCCAGCCAGGGGCGGGCTAGCTACGGGCCTGCGCTAACGTTGCTTGCCAGCCTGTTCTTCATGTGGGGGTTCATCACCGTCATAAATAACACGCTGCTGCCGCACCTGCGCAGCGTGTTCGACCTCAACTACACGCAGACCACGCTGATCGAATCGGTTTGGTTCATCGCCTATTTCGTGGCTTCAATTCCTGCGGCCAAACTGATCGAGCGGATCGGATATCAAATGTCGCTGGTCGTGGGCCTGCTCATCATGGCGGCGGGCGCTTTGGGCATGGTATTAGCGGCGAGCCTGCCGTCCTATGGCGTGACGCTTGTCATGCTGTTCGTGATCGCCAGCGGAATCACGCTGCTGCAGGTGGCCGCCAACCCTTATGTCGCAGTGATCGGTTCGCCGGAAACTGCGTCGTCACGGCTTAATCTGGTACAGGCACTCAATTCCGCCGGTACGATGCTGGCGCCGCTATTCGGCGCGTATCTGATCCTTGGCAGGTCTAAGGGTGGCACGTCGGAAGCGGGCACGGTACTGACGCAGGCGGAGCGCCTGGCGGACGCGCAGTCGGTCATCCTACCCTATGTACTGGTGGCGATCGTGCTCGTGATACTGGCTGCAGTCATCGCCCGCTTCCCACTGCCTGCCATGGGAGCTGCGACCAAGCGCATGGCCAAGCAGGAGCGCAAGCAGCATTCGCTGTGGAAGCATCGCAATCTGGTGTTCGGCGTACCGGCCATCTTCATCTACCTGATTGCCGAGATCGGTGTCGCCAACCTGTTCGTGAATTTCGTGAGCCAGCCGGAAATCGCCAATCTGACTGCCGAACAGGCCGGGCGATATCTGACCTTCCTGTGGGGGGGCATGATGATTGGCCGTTTTGCGGGTTCCGCAATCATGCAGAAAATTGCAGCCGAAACCGTGTTAGCGGTCTTCTCGATCGGCGCGTTCATCGTCATGCTCGTGACGGTGTTCACTACGGGCCCGGTTGCGATGTGGTCGCTGATAGTGGTTGGCCTGTTCCATTCGATCATGTTCCCGACCATCTTCACGCTTGGCATCAAGGGTCTTGGGCCGCTGACCGAGGAAGGGTCGGGCTTGCTGATCATGGCGATTGCCGGTGGTGCGCTGGTCGTGGTGCAGGGCAAGCTCGCCGACATGTTCGGTTTGCAATGGTCGTTCCTGCTGACGGCGGCGTGCGAGCTTTATGTGCTGTTCTATGCGCTGTGGGGTTCACGCATTACACAGGCGCTGCCGGAGCAGCATCCCGAGTAATTGCCTAGCCTTTCATGGCGCTGCGGGTATCTTCAAGCGCCAGGTGGACCAGCTCGCTCATCGCCTCGCTCGCCGCTGTGCCATCGCTGGCGGCGATAGCATCATAGACGCGGACATGGTCGGGAATTGGGTTGCGGGGCAGGGCGCGCGAACGTTGCTTGAATTGAGTGGTCCAGTTGACCGCGGCGCCAATGCTGGCGTTCAAAACAAGCAGGGCCTCGTTGCGGGTCGCCTGCAGGATTGCGTTGTGGAAATCGCGGTCGGCGGCGCGGCCGGCTTCGGTCGCGAGCGTATGGCGGCGCATGGCAGCGAGCGCGTCCTTCATGATTTTCAGGTCGTTGCGATCGCGACGTTCGGCGGCGAGCCGCGCAGCGGCAGGCTCAACGATCGCGCGCAACTCGAACAGGCTACGGACGAATTCGATATCGGGTTCACCTGCGAATGCCCATGCAAGAACGTCGGGATCGAGCAGGTTCCAACGATTGCGCGGCAAGATGCGGGTGCCAGCCTTGGGACGGCTTTCGACCAAGCCCTTTGCGGTCAGTACCTGAACGGCCTCGCGATAGGCGCTGCGCGATACTTCCAGTTCTTCTGCAAAAGCGACTTCGCCCGACAGAATGTCGCCGGGGGCATATTGGCCCGACAGGATCGCCAGACCCAGCTTATGGACAAGGGAACCATGTAAGCGGCGGCCTGGACCGCGTGGCGCGCTCTTGGCTTTCGCCTCGCCGTCGGTCTTTACTTCAATTGCCTTGGCATTCGTCATGAACGTCAACCTCCATCCTGACTCCTAACAGGCGTGACCAAATCACGAAACGACAAACATTGCCTTCCGCGTCGTGTCGCATTATGTCGGAGTAATAAGGAGTAACCCATGACCGACCAAGCCCTTTCGATGAGCCGCACAAACGAAGGTGGGTTCCGATCCATCGCAGCAGAAACTGGCGAGCCGGTGGGCGAGGCCTTTGCAGTGCATGGCCTTGCCGACGTCGATATTGCATGCGCTGCCGCAGCCGCTGCGTTCGACACCTGTCGCAGCACGGATCGCGAGACGCGCGCGCTGTTTCTGGAGCGAATCGGCGAAGAAATCATGGCCATCGGTGATGACCTGATCGTCGCGGCCATGCGTGAAAGCGGCTTGCCGCGGGCGCGTCTGGAAGGCGAGCGTGGACGTACCGTCGGGCAACTAAAGTTGTTCGCCGGGGTAGTGCGGGCAGGTGGCTGGCTGGGCCTGCGAATCGACCCGGCGCTGCCCGATCGCTCGCCATTGCCGCGTCCCGATCTGCGGCTGCGTATGGTGCCGCTGGGTCCCGTCGCGGTGTTCGGCGCGTCCAATTTCCCGCTCGCCTTCTCCACGGCGGGCGGCGATACTGCCTCTGCACTGGCCGCAGGTTGCCCGGTGGTTGTAAAGGGACATCCCGCGCATCCGCAGACCGGCGCGCTGGTCGCCGAGGCGATCCACCGCGCAGTAGCGGCGAGTGCCTTGCCCGAAGGCGTGTTCTCGCATCTGGTCGGGCCGGGTAATGATCTGGGTAGCGCGTTGGTGCAGGATCCCCGTATCGCCGCGGTAGGGTTTACCGGATCGCGGGGCGGCGGGCTTGCGCTGCTCAAGCTGGCGCAGGCGCGCCCGGTTCCGATTCCCGTCTATGCCGAGATGTCGAGCATCAATCCTGTGCTGTTGATGCCTGCCGCATTGAAGGCGCGCGGTACGGCCCTGGGTACGGCTTTCGTGGGATCGCTGACGATGGGCGCCGGGCAGTTCTGTACCAACCCCGGCCTGCTGCTGGCAATCGAGGGTGAAGGGTTGGATGCGTTTGTCGCCGCCGCCACTGGCGCGGTGGCTGAGGCGGATTCGGGCACGATGCTGACGACCGGTATCCACGCGGCCTACGAGAAGGGCACCAAGGCGCTTGCAGATCATCAGCATGTCGAGACGCTGGCGGCCGGTAAGGAAGGCAATGGGCTGACGCGCGGGCAGGCGATTATTTTCTCGACCACGGCGCAAGCGTTCATTGCCGACAAAGCGCTGGGACACGAAGTGTTCGGCGCATCGGCCATATTGGTGCGCTGCAAGGATGAAGCGGAGCTGCGCGACATTCTGGAAGCGGCCGAGGGGCAATTGACAGCGACGTTGCATATGGACGCCGAGGACGAAGGCATGGCCGCCAAGCTGCTGCCCGTGCTGGAGCGCAAGGTGGGGCGCATTCTCGCAAACGGTTGGCCGACGGGCGTCGAGGTCACGCACGCAATGGTGCATGGCGGACCTTACCCTGCGACGTCGGACGCGCGCACGACTTCGGTTGGCAGCTTGGCAATCGATCGTTTCCTGCGACCAGTGTCGTACCAGAACCTTGCGCAGGGGGTGTTGCCGCCCGAACTTCGCGATGATGCAAGCAACGACGGTGCACCGCGGCTGATTGACGGTAAGCTCACCGTAAACTGACATTTACGGCCGCAACGGCGGCGTTCGATTTTCCAGGGAGAGGTTACATGGCATTACGCCTGCTGCAGCATCGTGCAGCCGATGGAACGCGGTCGGTCATCGCGGCGACGGATGACGGCGCTGCGTTTCTGGTCGGGTTTGACAGTATTCGCGCACTGGCGGCGCGGGCGATTACAGGCGGGGTTAGCCTGACTGAAGCGGTTGCTGCCTGCGGCAAAGGCGCAGATGTCGACCTGGCGGCTGAATTGGCTGCGGGACGCTTGATTGCGCCGATCGACCATGCCGATCAGGCGCATCTGGTGCTGGCGGGTACGGGGCTGACGCATCTGGGTTCGGCCGAAGGGCGCGACAAGATGCATCGCGATGCGGCTGCCGCACAGACCAAGACCGATTCGATGCGGATGTTCCTGGAAGGCGTCGAGGGCGGAAAGCCCGCACCGGGCCAGACCGGGCAGCAGCCCGAATGGTTCTACAAAGGTGATGGTTCGCAACTGGTTGGGCCGGGTGAAGCGCTCACCATGCCGCATTTCGCCAAGGATGGCGGCGAGGAACCCGAGCTGGCAGGCATCTACCTGATCGGTCCGGATGGGACGCCGTTCCGCCTTGGCCTGTGCCTCGCCAATGAGTTCAGCGATCATGTGACCGAGCGGCACAATTATCTGTGGCTGGCACATTCCAAGCTGCGGCAGGCGGCACTCGGTCCCGAGCTGTTGGTCGGAACGCCACCCGACCATGTCGAAGGCGTCAGCCGCATCCTGCGCGATGGCGAGACGTTGTGGGAAAAGCCGTTCCTCTCCGGCGAGGCCAACATGTCGCATACGCTGGCCAATCTGGAAGAGCATCACTTCAAATATGGACTGTTTCGGCGGCCGGGTGACATCCATGTGCATTTTTTTGGTACTGCGACCTTGTCCTTCACGGATGGCATCCAGACGCAGGTCGATGATGTGTTCCAAATAGAGGCGGCGCCCTTTACTCTGCCGCTGCGCAATCCCCTCGCTCGCGCCGTCGATCAGGCCGTCGTCGTCAGGGCGCTGTAGAGCATGGACCCCATTCGTATTGCGGTCATTGGCATGGGCAAGATTGCCCGCGACCAGCATTTGCCCGCCATTGCCGGAAACGCCGCTTTCAGTCTGGCGGCGACGGTCAGCCCACATGATCCCGGCGTGGCAGGCATAGCCCATCACAAGAGTCTGGAGGTGCTTCTGGCCGAGGGGCCTGCAGTCGATGCCGTGGCCCTCTGCACGCCGCCGCAGGTGCGATACGATCTGGCGGTGCAGGCGCTCAATCGTGGTATCCACGTTTTGCTGGAAAAGCCGCCCGGCGCAACACTGGCGGAAGTGGCGGCACTGAGCGCGCGCGCTGACAAGGTCGGATCGACGCTTTTTGCGGCCTGGCATTCACGCTTCGCTGTCGGCGTAGCGCCTGCACGGGCATGGCTGGCCGAGCGTCGCATCGACAGGGTGGCGATCACATGGCGCGAGGATGTGCGTGTATGGCATCCAGGCCAGGCCTGGATTTGGGAACCGGGCGGGCTGGGCGTTTTCGATCCCGGCATAAACGCGCTCTCGATCGTGAGCCATATCCTGCCGCGACCGTTCTTTCTAAAGGCTGCGACATTGACTCTGCCGTCCAATCGCGCTGCGCCGATAGCTGCGGACATGGAGTTTCGCGACACGACGGGCGCACCGATAACGATGGATCTCGACTGGCGTCAGACTGGCCCGCAGACTTGGGACATAGTCGTCGAGACCGATGCAGGCACCCTCAAACTGTCCAGTGGTGGAGCGGTGTTGTCACTGCCGAGTGGCACCCAGCATGGCGAGAATCATGAATATGCCGAACTCTACGGGCGATTTGCTGCGCTGATCCGCGGCGGACGGAGCGATGTCGACACCGATCCACTCCGGTTGGTGGCGGATGCATTTTTACGCGGACGCCGTGAAATAACCGAAGCATTCAACGATTAAATCAGGAGAGAATGATGCTGAAATCCTTACGCCGGGGGGCTTTGGCGCTACTGCTTTCCACTGCGGCGGCAACCGGTGCGACTGCGCAGGTGCCTGCACCCACGGCAACCGCGACGGTTCACGCGGACACGCCAGGTCCGGTCTACGACCGTCGCATCTTCACGCAGTTCGCCGAACATCTGGGCAATGGCATATATGGCGGCCTGTGGGTGGGCAACGACCGCAGTATTCCCAACACCAATGGCTTTCGTAACGATGTGATCGGCGCGCTGCGCAACCTGAGCGTGCCCGTCGTGCGCTGGCCCGGCGGCTGCTTTGCCGACGAATATCATTGGCGCGAAGGCGTAGGTGCACGGGCCAAGCGGCCTGTTAAGATTAACACCCATTGGGGCGGCGTCACTGAACCAAACACCGTCGGCACGCATGAGTTTTTCGAACTTACCCGTCAGCTTGGCGCGGAAGCCTATGTTGCTGGTAACGTCGGCAACGGCACGCCGCAGGAAATGGCGGAGTGGATCGAATATATGACCTCGCCTGCCGGAAGTCTGGCCGACGAGCGCGCAAAGAACGGCCACAAAGAGCCGTGGAAGGTGCCTTATTTCGGTGTCGGCAATGAGTTATGGGGTTGCGGCGGTAATATGCGGCCCGAATATGCCGCCGACCTGACGCGCCGCTACGCGACCTTCATCAAGGCGCCGAAGGATACCAAAATCCTGAAGATCGCTGCGGGCGCTAACGTTGCGGACTATAAATGGACCGAGACGATGATGCAGCAGGTGACCGAACAGGTCGATGCGCTATCGCTGCATTACTACACCGTTCCAGGGGGGTGGCCGCCACGCGCTTCCGCAACGGTTTTCGACGAGGCGGGTTGGGCTGAGACACTGTCCGAAGCGTTACGCATAGATGAACTGATCACCAAGCACAGTGCCATCATGGATAAATATGATCCGGCCAAGAAAGTCTGGCTGGCGGTCGATGAATGGGGCACCTGGTATGCGGGCGACCCCGGCACCAATCCCGGCTTCCTTCGTCAGCAGAATACGCTGCGCGACGCGCTGGTCGCCTCGATCCATCTCGACATTTTCGCACGACATGCCGATCGGGTGAAGATGTCCGCGATCGCGCAGATGGTGAACGTGCTGCAGGCGATGATCCTGACAGACGGCAAGAAGATGGTGCTGACGCCGACCTATCATGTGTTCGAGATGTACAAGCCGTATATGGACGCGACGGTTCTACCTATCGAGGTGAAGTCGCCTTGGTACAACAAGGACAAGTGGGCGATGCCGTCGGTCAGCGCATCGGCGGTCCGTGACAAAGCCGGGAAGGTGCATGTCGGACTTTCCAATCTTGATCCCAACAAGGCGGTCACTGTTACGACGACGCTGGCGGGCATAACGGCGAGCGGTGTGTCGGGACGTATACTGACGGCCCCTGAGATGAACGCCCTCAACAGCTTCGACGCGCCGAATGCCGTTGCACCGGTCGCTTTCACGGGCGCGCAAGTGGCCGGCGGGACGCTGACGGTAACCTTGCCGCCTAAATCTGTCGTCATGCTCGAACTGCAATGAGCGTCGAGGCCGTGACGCGTCCGACGATCTTGGGAGATTGGGGCACGTCACGGCTGCGGCTATTCCGTTTTTCGGACGGTAAGGAAAACGGACGGGCCGATGGGCCGGGGATCGGAGCGCTCGAAGCGCCAGCAACCAAGGTACTGACGCAGGCGCTCGAGCCGTGGCGTAACGATGGGCCGATTGGAAGCGTGACGCTGTGCGGCATGGCGGGCGCCCGCGGAGGACTTGTGGAGGCGGGCTATCTGGCATGTCCCGTCAGCCTCGCCCAATGGCAGCAGCATTCGACTTCGCTGATGCTCGACGGCCTTGCCGTTCGTGTGTTGCCGGGCTTGCGGTGTCGCAATGGCGAAGGGGTGCCCGACGTTATGCGGGGCGAGGAAACACAGATTTTCGGTGCGATTGCGTTGGATGAGACGCTTGCCGAGGGCGCATGGACATTCGTGCTGCCGGGAACGCATTGCAAATGGGTGTTAGTGGTGGACGGGGTCGTCTTGGGCTTTCGTACCTATCCGACCGGCGAACTTTATACTTTGCTGACCGCGCATTCCACCTTGGTTGCGGCTGGCAAGTCCTGCGAAGGCGATGACGCGCAAGGTTTTGCGCGCGGGCTGGCGCGAGTTGGCGAACGGACACTCGCTGCACTGTTCGAGGCACGGGCGGCGCAACTGGTCGATGGCCGTTCACCCGATTGGGCAAAGGGTTTTCTTTCAGGGCTGTTGATCGGTGGCGAAGTGGAAGCCGAAGCGACCAAGGATGCGCGGATCGTGCTGATCGGCGATCCTACGCTGTGTGAGCGCTATGTGACCGCTTTGATTAACGCTGGGTGTTCGGCGCGACAGGTGGACGGCGACGCCGCCGTGCTCGCCGGGCTTGAGCTGGCGAAAGGAGAGGCGGCATGACGATCGATGAGGCGCTGGATGCAGGTGCGCCGCCAATCATGGCGATCCTGCGCGGCATCCGCCCCGACGAAGCGGTCGTGATTGGCCGCGCGCTGGTCGAAGCTGGCATCCGCCTGATCGAAGTGCCGTTCAATTCGCCGGAAGCGGGCGTCAGCATTGCGGCGATGGCCGATGCGCTTGGGACAGAGGCAGCCATCGGCGGCGGGACGATCCTGACGGTCGAAATGGTCGACCGCTTGGCTGCTGCAGGTGGTCGTTTCATGGTGTCGCCCAACAGCGATCCTGTCGTCATCGCGCATGCCATCGCGTGCGCGATCGAAGCTGTGCCGGGGTTTCTGACGCCAACCGAAGCGTTCACGGCAATCGGTGCTGGTGCGCACCGATTGAAGCTGTTCCCCGGATCGGTCTTCAAGCCTGACTATCTATCGGCGCTCCGTGATGTTGTGCCGGGTGATGTCGGCCTTTGGGTCGTCGGTGGAGTAGGCGCTGCTAATCTTGCCGAATGGCGCGCACGCGGGGCAGCGGGGGTGGGCGTAGGCGGATCGCTTTACAAGCCGGGTGACGACGATGCGACCGTCGGCGCGCGGGCGCGGAATCTTGTCGCGGCATGGAAAAGCTGACGAGAAGTCAGCAGAGGAGATTGATGACATGAAGCGTATGACAACAATAAACGGTGGTGAACGTTGTTCCGCCGTGGCGCGGTTCGTCGCGATTGGGCTGGCCGCCGTCACCTTGTCCGCGTCAGTGCAAAGCTGGGCACAAGACGACAAGATGACTCCGATCGCCATCCCCGCCCTGCCGGACGCAATCGAACTTGGCACTGGGCCACTACCAGCCGCAAAGGCGACGGAATCCTGGCATAGTCAGTATGGCAGCCGCTTTGCCCGCAATGTCACGGTCGCGACCCTTACCCCGTTCCTTCCAGATCCGGCCAAAGCGTCAGGCGCAGCGGTTGTCGTTGCGCCAGGCGGCGGATTCCGGACCTTGTCGATGGATAATGAAGGGTTCGATGTGGCGCGCGCACTCGCTGCAAGGGGCGTCGCGGCTTTCGTACTGAAATACCGCCTGCGTCAGACCCCCGCAGACATGGCTGGCTTTGAAAAGTCGATGCAGGAAATGGTCGCGGGCGTCACGCGCGCTCCGCAGCCTGCACCCGGTAACGCAGCCGCGGACCTTGCGCCGCAGCTTGCGGATTCCACTGCAGCCTTTCGGCTGATCCGGGCTCGGGCGGCGCAATGGCATGTCGATCCCGACCGGATCGGCATGATCGGCTTTTCGGCGGGCGCGATGCTGACTATGGCGACGACCCTGTCCAGCGACGCCAAGCCCGCCTTCATCGGCAACGTCTACGGCCCACTGGGTGCCATGACCGTGCCGCAGGATGCGCCACCGATGTTCGCGGTCATCGCGGCGGACGATCCGCTGTTCGGCAATCGTGATTTCAAGCTGATCGACGCTTGGCGTACGGCCCGTCGCCCGGTGGAGTTCCACCTGTATGAACGCGGCGGTCATGGCTTTGGCATGTATCAGAAGACGACCACCAGCACGGGATGGTTCGACGCTTTCGCGCGGTGGCTAGACATGCACGGTCTGATGAAGCGCAAGGCAGGATAAACGGCGTTCCATCGCCTACGCGCGCTATTCTATGTCCGCTTCCGGGGAACGGAAAAGCAACCGGAGGGCGGCATAGGGTCGATCTATTCAATCGCACCGTTGGATTTATGCGCGCGCGGTGAAGAGAATAGCGCGAACGGTGATAGCTGAAGACGGCGCGGAACAGCTATCATACCAGCCAATAGCGTAGTCCCATCGACACCAGCAACAGGGCGCCTACACTCGCGGTCCATATCCCCACGAACCAGCCTAGTCGGCGCATGCGCCGACGCATCAGTGATATCCCTCGCTGCCCACCTTGCCTCTGAACACCCAATAGGCCCAAGCGGTATAAGCGAGGATCACCGGCACGAGAACGCCACCGCCGATCAGCATGAACAGTTGGCTGCGATAGGGGGCAGCAGCTTCCCAGATGGTAACCCGCGCCGGGATGACATAGGGCCAGATCGATATGCCCAGCCCCAGCAGGCATAGCCCGAACAGCGCAAGCGCCCACAGGAAGGGCTGCGCATCCTTGCGTTGCGAAAGGCTGCGATAGAAAAGCGCTGTGACGATAACAGTGGCCAGCGGTACCTGCGCCGTGGCAAGCACGCCGGGCCATGCGAGCCAGCGGCTCGCGTAGCTGGCCTCCAGCGTTAGGGTGGAGAGGCTGACCGCACCTATCAGGATCAGCAGGGCAATACCCAGCCTGCCAGCATAGGTCACCACCTGACGCTGCAAGCCGCCTTCGGTTTTCCAATTGAGCCAGCAGGCCCCCAGCAACGCATAACCGACCATCAGCCCCACGCCAGTCAGCAGCGAAAAGGGCGAGAGCCATTCCCACCAGCCGCCGGAATAGGCGCGTCCTTCCACGCTGATACCCTGAAGCAAGGCCCCCAGCGCGACCCCTTGCGCAAAGCTCGCCACTGCCGATCCACCTGTAAACGCACGGTCCCACCAAGCGCGATGGGCCGGGTCGCGCCAACGGAACTCAAACGCTACACCGCGCAGGACCAGGCCCAGGAGCATCGCGATCAAAGGCGCATACAGCGCGGGCAGGATGATGGCATAGGCCAGCGGAAAGGCCGCGAGCAGCCCTCCGCCTCCCAGCACAAGCCAGGTTTCGTTGCCGTCCCACACCGGCGCGATGCTGTTCATCGCTGTGTCCCGATCCTTGCCCACCTTGAATAGCGGGAAAAGGATACCGATGCCTAGATCAAACCCGTCCATGACGACATACGCAACGATGGCAAAGCCGATGATCCCGGCCCAGATGACTGTCAGGTCGATCATCCTTCGCTTCCTTCGATGGCGGGGGCAGGGGTAATACCGGCGGTGCGGATCGGCGCGCCGTCCAGCGTGCTTTCGTGCGCTTGCGGTGGCTTTTTCATTAAGTGCAAAAGATACCAGATGCCCATGCCGAACACGCTGAAATAGACTAGGACGAATGCCAGCAGCGATGCGGCCACCGCGGGTGCATCTAAGGGCGACGCACTGTTTGCGGTGCGCAGCAGTCCGTAGATGGTGAAAGGCTGCCGTCCGACCTCGGTCACGATCCAGCCCGCCAGCACGGCGATGAAGCCAGCCGGTCCCAGCAACACCGCAGCGCGGTGCAGCCATGACCACTCATGCAGCTTGCCGCGCCAGCGCGCGATCAGACTCCACAGGCCAAGCCCCAGCATCGCAAAGCCGATGCCGACCATGATGCGAAACGCCCAGAACACGACGCCGACCGGCGGCTTGTCGGCATCGGGCACGCTATCGAGCCCCTTCATCGGCGCATTCAGATCATGTTTGAGGATCAGCGAGGATGCTTTGGGGATGGAGATGGCATAATCGACCCGCTTGTTGCCGCTGTCGGGGATACCGAAGAGAATCAGCGGCGCGCCGTTGGGATGGCTATCATAATGGCCTTCCATCGCCATCACCTTGACCGGCTGATGCTCCAGCGTGTTGAGGCCGTGCATGTCGCCTGCAAAAATCTGGATCGGAGCGACGATGGCCGCCATCCACATCGCCATGGAGAACATCGTGCGAGCGCCCGGATTTGTCCGGTCTCTAAGCAGATGCCATGCTCCGACGCCGCCGACCGCAAAGGCTGTCGTCAGATAGGCGGCCAGCACGGTATGGACCAGCCGATAGGGAAAGCTGGGGTTGAAGATGATCGCCATCCAGCTTGGGCCGGGGAGGAACTGGCCATTAGCGCCGATCTCATAACCGGTCGGAGTCTGCATCCAGCTATTGACCGAGAGAATCCAGAAGGCCGAAATGAAGGTGCCGATAGCCACCGCGCAGGTCGCAGTGAAGTGCAGCTTCCGCCCCACCTTGTTAATGCCGAACAGCATGACGCCCAGAAAGCCAGCCTCCAGGAAGAACGCAGTCAGCACTTCATAGGCCATGAGTGGGCCGATGACCGGCCCGGCCTTGTCGGAAAATACCGACCAGTTGGTGCCGAACTGGTAGGACATAACGATACCGGACACCACGCCCATAGCAAACACGACCGCGAAGATCTTCAGCCAGTAGCGGAAGAGATTGGCATAGACGCCTTTACCGGTCGCAAGCCACAACCCCTCCAGCACCATCAGGTAGCTGGCAAGGCCGATGGAAAAGGCCGGGAACAGGAAGTGGAAGCTGACGGTAAAGGCAAATTGCGCGCGGGCGAGAAGCAAGGCGTCAATCGAGTCGAACATATAAAATGTCCTTTCGCCCACTATGTAGCAGGTAGGCAGAGGGATGGGGATGGGTCAGATTGTCATACCCGGCAGGAAGGCAGCGGCGCTGCGCCAGAGCATGTAGCAAGCGACGACGAAGATAAGTCCGGCAAAGACCGTGGTCAGCCGCCCGGTATGTCCGCCCAGCGTTTGAGCCATCCGCGTGCCGCCTATACTCCCGGCAACACCGCCTACCACGAAAACGGCAGCTAGTGGCCAGTCGATCAGCCCGGAGAAGGCGTAATTGGCCGCCGTCGTCAAGCCGAAGGCCGTTACCGCAACAAGAGATGTGCCCACCGCCATCAGCATCGGCATGCCCGTCGATGCCACCAACCCCGGTACAATCAGAAAGCCACCGCCGATGCCGAAAAAGCCCGAAAATAATCCCGACCCCAGCCCATAGGCGACGACCTTGGGGGCTTTTTCCCGATTGCATTCTGCCCCGGGATTGCCGGGATTGCCGCGCCCCTTCAGCATCAATGCGCCGACCAACACCATTACCAGTGCAAAAAAGAACAACAGCTTGTCGCCATCGACCATCTTGCCGAAGGTCGAACCTGCGAGCGCACCGATGATTCCAGCCGCAGCATAAATGCCGCCGCAACGCCATTTGACATGATGCGCGCGGGCATGACTGGCGAGGCCCGCCGCTGCATTGGCCGCGACCGCGAGTGCACTTGTTCCAATCGCGACATGGGCGTTGGGCACGCCGACCAGATAGACCATCAAGGGCACCGCGAGAATCGAACCGCCCCCGCCGACCAGCCCCAGCACGAAGCCGACCAATCCGCCGGATAGTCCACCCAACAGATATTGCGCGGTGGTCATCATTGTCATGCGCCAATCATGTGGGGCTTGACCATCCACTCGCGCCCCTTGAGCATACCATGCCAGTAGACAGGCGGAAGGATCGTGTCCTTTAGCAGCCAGGAGAGGCGTGAGGGTCGGGTGCCATCGATGAGCCAATTCGGGAAGCTGGGCATCAGCGTGCCGCCATAGCCGAATTCGGCCAAGACGATCTTGCCCGCCTCCACCGTGAGCGGGCAACTGCCATAGCCGTCATAGGTCGCGACCGGCGGCTTGCCGTCCAGTGCCGCCAGCACATTGACTGCGACCACCGGGGCCTGTTTGCGCGCCGCCGCCATCGTCTTGGCGTTGGATGCCGAACAGGCGTCGCCCAGCGCGAAAATGTCGGGATAGCGCGGGTGGCGCAACGTGGCTTCGTCCACTTCGACAAAGCCCGACGCAGCCGCCAGGGGACTGGTGCGGACGAAGTCCGGCGCGACCTGCGGCGGTACCACATGGATCATGTCGTACCGCTCGGCCACGCGCTTCACTCCATCGCCATCCGCTTGCTCGAAGATTGCGGTCTTGGAAGCGCTGTCTATTTCGACTAGCTTCGAGCCGAAGTTAAGGTTGATGTCATAGCGATCGACATAGTCCATTAGCGCGGGGACATAGGCGGGGACGCCGAACAGGACGGCGCCCGCCGTATGGAACTGCACGTCGCTGCTGCCCAGCACACCCGACTTTTCCCAACGATAGCAGGACAGATACATTGCCTTTTGCGGCGCGCCCGCACATTTGATCGGCATTGGCGGCTGGGTGAACAGTGCGCGCCCGCCCTTAAACTGCTTGACCAGCCGGTTGGTGTAGGGAGCAAGATCGTAGCGATAGTTCGACGTCACGCCGTCATGCCCGAGCGCATCCGAAAGGCCGGGGATGGCGTTCCAGTCCAGCACGATGCCGGGGCATACGACCAGCACACTGTAGCTGACCCGCCGACCGTCGTTCAGCACCACTTGCTTCTCGTCAGGCAGGAAAGTGCTTGCGGACGCCTTGATCCATTCGACGCCGCGCGGGATCAGTCCGGCTTCGTCGCGCCGCGTAAAGCCACTTTCGAATACGCCCGCGCCCACCATCGTCCAGCCGGGCTGGTAATAATGGGCGTTACTGGGCTCGACGATGGCGAGGTGAATCCCGCGCCGCCGTTTGAGGATGCTCGCAGCCGTAGCAATTCCCGCACTGCCGCCGCCCACGATCAGCACGTCATAGTGGCCTGCATTCCGAACGCACACCATGTCCGCCATCTCCGCCAGCTTTTCCGCTCGCGCGCCCGATCGGCAATAGGCCAGCACCGGACCCGGCAGGCTGTTTAGCGCCCGGCGCATTGCTGCAGCATCCGCGTCCGTCAGCGCGCCCGCCACCGCCGGAACATAGGCAAAGCCAAGCCCGGCCGCTCGCGCTGCAGCCTCGATCTGTGCCGCCATAGGCTGGTCTGCGCCTTCGCCATCGGGGCGGTTACACAGGATCGAGCGGAAACCCATGGCGCTTAGATCCTCCACATCGGCAGGCATGATTTGCGGAGCGACGCTGAGCGTCGGAGTCAGTTGCTTGATAGCCATGGTAAACCTCCTCGTTCCGACAGGTGCCGGTTATGATCTTATTATGATGCGATGAATTGCCATGCCGCCCAGCATGGCCAGCACGAACGGGGCGACGTCCCCCGGCGCAAGTGACAGGCTGGCAATCGCTGGGCCGGGGCACAAGCCACCAATACCCCAGCCTATGCCGAACAAGATTGCGCCGAGTGCCAGCTTACCGTCGATCCCGCGGGTATCAGGCAGCGTGAAGGCCGTGTCGGCGAGCGGGCGTTCTATCCGTCTCTGTATCGCCCAAGCCAGCGCCATCGGGATCATCGCCCCGCCCATGACGAACGCAAGCGTTGGGTCCCATACGCCGAACAGATCGAGGAACGCGCGTACGCGCATCGGATCGGCCATGCCCGAAAAGGCCAACCCCGCACCGAACAGCGCGCCTGAGAGCAATGCCAAAATGATCCGCATCACAAAGCGCCTGCCAGACGCATCAGCGCCACGGTGACAAAGCCGCTGCTAATGAACAAAGTCGTCGCTACGATCGAGCGACGCGACAGGCGAGACACGCCACATACACCGTGTCCGCTTGTGCAACCGGATCCTAGTCGTGTGCCAAACCCTACGATCAAGCCGCCGACGATCAGAAATCCTGGTGCGGGAAATCGCGCGGGAACATCGTTCGACAGGAACGCCACGACCAGCGCGCCCAAGGGCAGTCCGACGATGAAGGCCACCGCCACCGCGCGCGGTGCGCCGCTGGTCGCCAGGCCCGTGGCCCGCGCCGCCAACCCGCTAACCCCGGCGATCCGCCCCAACCCCAGCAGCATGATAGCTGCCGCCAGGCCGATCATCAGCCCGCCGATCAGACCGGCAACCGGCTGCGCCTCGGGGAAACCGGGGATCATAGCTGGTTAATGGGAATCTTGAGGTAGGAGACGCCATTGTCATCGGGCGGTGGCATATGGCCTGCGCGCATATTGACCTGCACCGACGGCAGGATCAGGCGGGGCATTGCGAGTGTGGCATCTCGCGCCTCGCGCATTGCGACAAATTCATCCTCGCTCACGCCGTCATGCGCATGGATGTTGGTCCGGCGCTGATCGCCAACCGTCGTTTCCCACATATAACGGTCGCGACCTGCTGGCAGATAATCGTGGCACAGGAACAGGCGGGTTTCGGGCGGCAGCTCCAGCAGGCGGCGCAGGGACCGGAACAGGGTGCGCGCATCACCCCCGGGAAAGTCTGCGCGGGCAGTGCCGTAGTCGGGCATGAACATGGTGTCGCCCACGAAGACGGCATCGCCGATCACATAGGCGACGCAGGCGGGTGTGTGGCCTGGGACGTGCAGCACCGTCACGGCCAGATTCCCGATCATGAACTGATCGCCATCAGACCAGAGATGGTCGAAGTCGGATCCGTCACGCCTAAAATCTGCGCCTGCATTGAACAGCGAACCGAATGTCTGCTGCACTTCACAAATATGTGCGCCGATCGCAATCTGACCGCCCAGCTTTTGCTGAAGATAGGGCGCGGCCGACAAATGATCGGCATGGGCATGGGTTTCCAGATGCCAGTCCACGCTCAAACCCTGCTCGTCGATATAGGCGATGACCGGGTCGACCGCCTCGTGTCCGGTGCGTCCGGCGGCGGGATCAAAGGTCAGTACGCTGTCGATCACTGCCGCACGGAGGGTTTCCGCATCATGCACGACATAGGTCACGGTGAAGGTCGGCGCGTCGAAGAAGGCGCGCACTACCGGCACGCCGCTTCTGGCGACAGTGACTTGGGCATAGGCTTTTTCAAGTGCGGCGTCGGCCATGCGACTCTCCTTTAATTTCATATTTACATGATATATGTATGTGTATAATTCGTGATCGTCAAGGACTTGCCACGGCGCCTTGACGACTGCAGGAAAGACAGATGAATGACGCGATGACGATCCCCTTGACGCCCCTACGCATCGGTTCCTTGGCCCCGGATTTCCGGGCCCGATCCACCATGGGCGATTTCCAATTGTCGACGCTACGTGGGCACTGGGTGATCTTTTTTTCTCACCCCGCTGACTTCACGCCGGTCTGCAGCACGGAATTTGTCGCACTGGCGCGGCACCAGGCTGATTTCGACGCGCTCGACTGTCGGCTGGTTGGCCTATCAGTGGACAGTCTCTACGCGCACATCGCTTGGGTCCGGGCGCTGCGCGACCTGTTCGACGTGCAGATCGGCTTTCCGATCATAGAGGATCCCAGCATGGCGGTCGGCCGCGCCTATGGCATGATTGACGATGAGGCGGCGGACAGCATGACGATGCGCTCCACTTTCTTCATTGACCCGAAAGGCATCATCCGCGCGACGACGGCCTATCCCCATAATGTCGGTCGATCGGTCGACGAAATGCTGCGCCTGTTGTGCGCGCTGCAACGAGTAGATGATGGGGGAGGGCTGACGCCGGAGGGCTGGTCACCCGGACAGCCCACATTGCTGCCCGCAGCCGAAAGCCCTGACGCTGCACCTGACTGGTTCTGCCGACTAGAGGCTCAGCCATGAGCGCGCTCTACGAGGATCGCGACGCTGCGGCGGTCGCCGCCGAAAAGATCAAGATTTTCGGCCAGCCCCAGCGGTTGATGATCCTGTCCTGTCTGTTGCGTGGCGAACGCAATGTCGGCGAGATCGCCGATGTGACCGGGATCGGTCAGCCTGCGCTCAGCCAGCAGCTTGCCGAACTGCGCCGAGCCGACCTGGTTCAGACGCGCAAGGAAGCCAAGCAGGTTTGGTATATGCTGGCAGACGATAATGTAGCGCTCTGCGTCCGCAATATAGAAGCGATGTTCGCTGGCGTTGGCAGCGCTTTAGTGCCGCCAACGGCCAAGCCAGCTTTCCAGTTGACGCCAGCCGACGGCGTGGCAGCTTTTGCCCGCGTTTTGTAAGCGCGCGCAATTCGGTCTCAATTTGGCGCAAAAGATATATAACGGTTATTGCCATTGCTCGGGATGCCTATTTGAGCTGCGGAGGGGCGTTCAGCACACAATATATTCATTTTCGCGAATACGCTTGAAAGCCGGGGCGGGTTTAGCCGGTAATCGTCCAAAGCCTTGTACAACTGCGGCTGCGCCCCGATCTGGAACGTACCCTATCGCCGCTCGACTACGGAAACCCATGCTGTGACCCAGAAACTGAAGATCGATTTCGTCTCCGACGTTGCCTGCCCCTGGTGTGCTATCGGTCTGTTGGGTCTGGAAAAGGCGCTCGACAATGTGGCGGGCGAAATCGACGCCGACATCGCCTTTCATCCGTTTGAGCTCAATCCTGACCTGCCGGCTGGAGGCAAGAACGGGCTCGAGCACATCGCCGGAAAATACGGCATGTCCTTTGACCGTGTCCGGGAGAACCGCGCAACGATCTGCGATCGTGCGGCTGAGGTTGGCTTCACGATCAACACGTCGGACGCAAGCCGCATTTACAACACTTTCGATGCACATCGTCTGATCGCTTGGGCCGGTGAGAAGGGCCGCCAGCTCGCGATGAAGCAGCAAGTGTTCGCGCTGTATTTCACACAACAAGAGGATCCTGGCGACCCCGATGCGCTGGCCAACGCTGCCCACGCCGCAGGCCTGAATGCCACCGAAGCGCGAGAGGTTCTCGCTTCTGATCGCTATGCCGAACAGGTTCGTTCGGAGGAGGCTCTTTGGCGCGAACGCGGCATCAATAGCGTGCCTGCCGTAGTCATCGAAGGCCGCTACCTGATTTCCGGAGGCCAGCCTCCGGAGGAATTCGAGCGCCAGTTGCGGGGAATTGCAGCCAGACTGCGCGAGGAGCAAGCCTCAGCGACTGCCGCAACCTGATCTCTTTCTTTACATCGGTCCCACTAAAAATCGAGGCATCTCTGTTCCCTGATCGTACTAGCATGGCCGAGGTTCAGGGCATCGAGAGGGCTGGGTGAAAGCTGCCGTAGGTCCATGCGCCTTAGCGCCATCCTGCCATTTACCTCGGTCAGATTTCGTTAGAGAACCCGATAGCATTTTCCGAGGGGGCTAGTCTTCCTGTGAATAGTCCATCCGCTCAAGGTCAGCGATCAGGCTCGGACCCTCCGGCGTCCATCCCAGATGCACCCGTGTCCACGCGCTGGATGCCGACATATCAACGGCCGCGAACATCGCGAACCAGCCGAAATGGAGAGGCGCTTGTTCAGGAGACAGCGAGATGAGCGGAAGGTCGAGACCTGCAGCCACAGTCGCGGCAATCTCGCGGAAGGCGACACCACGCTCGGCGACCGCGTGGTAGCGCGCGCCCTGTTCGGCTCGTTCCACCGCTAGGCGATAGAGTCGCGCCACGTCGAGAACATGCGCGGCCGACCAGCGGTTTTTGCCTTCGCCGACATAAGCAGCCACGCCTTTCTCCCGCGCCAGCGCCACATAAGGGGTGATCAGGCCCTGCTTAACGGTGTCGTGGACTTGCGGAAGGCGCACGACCGACAGGTTCACACCCTTTTCCAGCAGTGCCTCGCCAGCCAGTTCGGAACTGGACCGGGGGTGGTGGCGGACGGTGAACAGTTGCTCGACGGCGGGGCCACCATCGTCCGGTGCGCCCATAATCGCAGCCGAAGTGATGAGCAGTGGCCGATCAGAGCCCGCCAGCACGACACCAAGCGCTTCGATTACGTGGCGATCCTGTGCGCAGCTTGCGGCATATTTCGAGAAGTCATGGTCGAATGCGGTGTGGATGACGGCATCGGCGCATTCCGCGCCTGCGCGGAGGCTGGCAAGATCCTCCAGGTTGCCAACATGGGGCTGCGCGCCTGCGTCGGTCAGCGCGCGCGCTCCAGCTATCGAGCGCGTGAGGCCGATCACCTCATGGCCCGCGCCCAGAAGTTCGCGAAGGATTTGCGAACCGACGAAACCGGTGGCGCCAGTGAGAAAGACACGCATGGGGAACTACTCCAGATTGACGTGCCACCCCATTCGGTGAGAAAGCGATCCTGTGAAAGTAGTGACTTTATCATAGTATAATCATCGACAGGATACTGATGCTCCCGCCTTGTGAGAATCAGCTCGGCACCTTCCTGCGCGACCGGCGCATGCGCCTTGACCCGGCGACCTTCGGTTTTCAGCCAGGGCGCCGTCGCACCCCCGGTCTGCGCCGGGAGGAAGTTGCCCAGCGCGCAAACATCAGCGCCACCTGGTACACCTGGCTGGAGCAGGGCCGCGGCGGAGCGCCATCAGCCGATGTGTTGGACCGGATCGCGACTGGCATAATGCTCACCGAGTTGGAGCGCGATCATCTCCATATTCTCGCGTTCGGCCATCCTCCGGAAGCGCGCTATCGCCACCCGGAAGGCATCACGCCGCGCCTGCAGCGCGTGCTGGACGCCCTGCCATACAGTCCCGCCATCATCAGAACAGCGACCTGGGATGTCGTCGCCTGGAACAAGGCGGCGACCCTGATCCTGGCCAACTATGCGGAGCTACCGCGCGAGCGGCGCAACATTCTGCGGCTGATCTTCGATGACGAACGTGTCCGCGGCGCGCAGGACGATTGGCGCAGCGTTGCACGCTATGTCGTGGGCACCTTCCGCGCCGATGCCGCCCGCGCCGGGGCCAGCCTGGAAATCCGGCAACTCGTCGATGAGCTGTCGGCCTCCAGCGCAGAATTCAGGACGCTGTGGAATGACAATGAAGTCATGGGTCACGGCGAAGGCATCAAGCGCCTTCACCACCGTTCACTCGGGCCCGTGGACCTGGAATTCTCGACGTTTGCGGTCGAAGGACGGTCGGATCTCATCATGATGGTCTACAATCCGACAATGCCGCCCATGATAGAGCGCCTTCGTGCCCTGTTTGCGGAAGCGTGAAATGGAGGTTCCGATCCGGCAGCCATCACCGATATGGCAGCAACGATCCCCGTTAGTGCTACATTCGCCGACAAGGGTGATAGTTGGACGTGTGATACAAGTGCTGGTGTGCCTGTGAGCGCGTGGCACACGCCGATTGCACAAGCCAAGGTCAAACTGGGGCCCCGACCTGCACATGACGACGCACGCGCGGACCGCGGCTAAAATAATCGACCGCTATGCTAGCAAAGGTCTATCTGGATTTGTAGCGGATTTGCGTGTTTTGTACGGTTTGGGAGGGCTTGGAGCGGTGAAGGGAATCGCAAGGCATCGCTAACAAATTGTAATTACATCAATTGCTGCACTGCAGCAAAAAATAGACCCCATGGAGTGGCCCCATTCCCTTCCCGTAAATCGGGTTCGAAGCGTAAATAGGGTTCGCTTGGGGGCTACGCATTTGCAGAGCCTTAATACCTCGTCGAGCTAGCTCTAGCAATTTCCAACCCACAGCAGCTAAGCGGGGGAAATGACCGCCTCTGACCTACAACTTCTGCTTATTGCCCGTCTGATCCGCGAGAGCGGCGGCACATCGCAGACATGGCGGCGGGCGCTGGGCAAGGTCATTGTGCGAGACATCGCAACGCATGCCCATTGCAATTGGGAGGTTAGGCCAAACGGTACCGATGCCCAGCGCGCCGCGATCGAGCGACTTCTAGACGATGTGCGACTTGAATATTCGATCGTGTCGGCAGATTGAGCTTACTGCTGCTGTGAACAAAGTGGTCGTTCTTAACACTCGAAATCCCGTCGAAAGCCATCCTACATTCTCCGAACGCTCGGCGCGTTGCAAGGCCCAAGTTGGGACACCGCGTAATTGATTTAGCCACCCTCGTGCATGGTACGAAGTCGCCTTGGCGCTTCAATGCAGGAGGATGACCGATGTCGATTTATGCAGGGTTGGATGTAAGTGACAAGACGACGCATATCTGCGTGGTCGATGTCGACGGTAAGGTTTTGCGGCGCGATGTTGTCGCGAGCGATCCCGCTGTTCTGGCCAAATGGCTTAACAAACATTGTACCGATCTGGCGCGTGTGGTGCTGGAGACGGGAACGTTATCGACGTTCCTGTATCATGGGCTGGTCGAGCGCGGTGTTGCGATAGAGTGCATCTGCTCGCGGCACGCGAAGGGCGTCCTTTCTGCCCGCGTGAACAAAAGCGATGTCCACGACGCTGAAGGGCTTGCCCAGCTGGCGCGCACCGGATGGTACAAACGCGTCCACATGAAAGCGTCAGCCACGCATATCGATAGGGCAGCCCTCCGTATCCGCGCCCAGCTCATCACTGCGCGGACATCCATGGCCAATCAGCTGCGTGGGCTCCTGAAGCTGTTCTGCCTGCGCATGGGCACTGCCAGAACGCCGGGCCGACGTGCCGAACGCCTGACGGGCTTCTACGCCCAGCGCCCGGATTTGAAGGCTCTGTTTTCTCCGCTCATTGCATCCATGGAGGCTATTGAAGAGCAGCTACGCGCGTACAATCGCCTGCTCAATGATCGGGCAAAGGCGGATGAGGTCTGCGCCAGGTTGATGAGCGTTCCTGGGGTTGGACCAATCACCGCGCTCACCTACACATCAACCATCGAAGATCCGCGCCGTTTTGCCAGAAGCAACGATGTCGGCGCCTATGCAGGGCTCGTGCCTCGACGCAGTCAATCGGGAGAACGCGATGTCAGCGGGCATATCTCCAAGGCGGGAGATCCCATGTTGCGCAAGGCGCTTTACGAAGCGGCCAACGTCGCGCTGACCCAGGTCAAGCGGCCATTTGCCCTTCAGGAGTGGGGCAGGAAAATGGCCGAAGCCAAAGGTGCAAGGCGTGCCAGAACGGCCGTTGCGCGGAAGCTCGCCGCTTTACTGCATTCGCTTTGGCTGAACGAGACTGAGTTTCGCTGGGTCTGATCCCCGCGTTCCTCATCCCGATCAGCCATGCCCCGGACGATCTCGTCAGCTTTGTAGAGGGTCAAACCTCGTTTGGGACTCAGAGACGTCCACCTATTTCCGCTCGGCCGCGATCATGAAGGCTCGGACAAAAGCTACCTCAGCGGTCCGATGACCTCGAAGACAACCATTGGCAAACGGGAAAAAGGAAGCGCAATGCAGGAATCAATTAGACAACAAAGCCGCCGTTCGAGATCTTGGCCATTCAACGGCATTCAACATAAAAAATGGTTCACCGGCTATGTTCGCTCCGAGCAATCCGGGTCTGCGCGTAATGAGCCACCCTGTCTTGTTGCATAGGAGGATGGACACTCCCCTTCGATATCAACCGGATCGGCGTTCGGTGTTTGCCACCGGACGCGCTTTATCCTCCACCGCCCCGTCAGGCCGAAAGCTCTCTCCGAATGATTGCGGCGCCGGCGCCCAAAGCAGCAAGCTTGCCTTTCGCTACGCGGCGAGACAGCGGCGCCATGCCACAGTTGGTCGACGGATAGAGTTTGTCGACATCCAAAAACTGCAGCGCTTTTCGCAGCGTATCGGCGACTTGCTCGGGCGTTTCGATGATGTCGCTCGCCACGTCGATGGCGCCTACCATCACCTTCTTGCCCCGAATGAGTTCGATCAGGTCCATCGGAACCCGGGAATTCTGGCATTCCAACGAGATAATGTCGATGCTAGAGCCTTTCAGCTTGGGAAAGGCTCTCTCATATTGCCGCCACTCTGATCCGAGCGTCTTCTTCCAATCGGTGTTGGCCTTGATGCCATAGCCATAGCAGATGTGAACGGCAGTCTCGCACTTTAGCCCTTCAGCTGCCTTTTCCAAGGTCGCGATGCCCCATTCATTCACTTCGTCGAAGAACACGTTGAACGCCGGTTCGTCGAACTGGATTATGTCGACGCCGGCGGCCTCGAGTTCCCTGGCTTCCTGATTGAGGATCTTGGCGAATTCCCAGGCGAGCTTCTCGCGGCTTTTATAATGGGCATCATAGAGCGTATCGATCATCGTCATTGGCCCGGGCAGGGCCCATTTGATCGGCTGATTGGTTTGCTGACGCAGGAACTTGGCGTCTTCGACAAAAACCGGCTTCCGGCGTTCAACCGCGCCTACGACCGTGGGCACGCTCGCGTCGTAGCGATCGCGGATTCTGACGGTCTTGCGCGTCTCGAAATCAACTCCGCTGAGATGCTCGATAAATGTCGTAACGAAATGCTGGCGCGTCTGCTCGCCATCGCTGACGATATCGATCCCCGCCTGCCGCTGATCGTCCAGAGACAGGCGCAAAGCATCTTGCTTGCCCTCGACCAGTTCTTCTCCCTCTAACTTCCATGGCGACCAAAGCGTCTCAGATTGTGCAAGCCAGGAGGGCTGGGGCAAGCTCCCGGCGGTCGAAGTAGGCAATAATATGTTCATGAGAAACGGCCTTATTTTCTGATGGATCAGCGCGCGTGACTGGCAGACCATTGCTCCAGCACGGCCCGATATGGCTTGATGAAACGCTCTTCAGCAAACTTGCCCTGTTCGACAGCCAGCCGGCTGCGCTCTTCGCGGTCGTAGACAATGCGAGTGAGCGAATAGTCCTGATATTTGAGGCTTGGCTGATACAGCTCCGCTGCCGCCGAATTGGCGTTGTATATTTCGGGTCGATAGATTTTCTGAAAAGTCTCCATCACGCTGATGGTGCTGACCAGTTCAAGGCTCGTATAATCGCCGAGCAAGTCGCCAAGATGGTAAAAGGCAAATGGAGCGACGCTATTGGGCGGCATGAAATAGCGGACCTTCATGCCCATTTTGGCAAAATACTCGTCGGTCGCCGAAACGTCGTCATTGTGATATTCGAAACCCAGGACCGGGTGCTCATTCGTAGTCCGCCGGTAGGTTTTGCTGCTCGATACGCTCAGGCAGATGACGGGCGGTTTGCTGAAGTTGTCCCTATAGGCACCCGAATTCAAAAAGTGCTTGAACAGGTTGCCATGCAGGTCACCAAAGCCTTCCGGAGCGCCGGAATTCGGATTTTTCTTCATATGCTCCGACAGCAGAACGCTGAAGTCATAGTCGCGAACATAAGACGAGAAATTATTGCCGACGATACCGTCAATGCGTTGGTCGGTCTTTCTGTCGAAGATAGCCGTCTTAAGGATTTCAATCAGCGGGAACACGTCGTTATTCCCTGCGGCATCGATACGCATCTCGACTGAAATTATTTTGAGTTCGACAGTGTACCGATGCCCCTTGGGATTATCCCAACGCGCGAGAGCGTTGAAGCGATTGTCGATCATCCGCAGGGTGTTGCGCAAATTCTCACGGCGACTATCGCCCCGTGCCAGATTGGCGAAGTTCGTCGTGATGCGGGTATTGTCCGCGGGCCGATAATTCTCATCGAAATCAATGTGATTGATGGAGAACTCAAAGGAGGAATGCGTAGCCATCGACCGATCACCTAGGTTTGCCGGGCGAGAGGACCGAAGGAAACGCACAAGACGGACAAGCCCGAAGGCACTCAAGCCCCGGCCTAGCATCAGGCGCGATCCACCGGAGGAACCCCCGTCCGAGGAACATTATCGCGTCGGAGGCAGGTCTCCTGGCTCACGGGTCAATGCGTCGGTCCCGGCCTTCCCGAGCCTCTTGCGAAGGCTCAGTGACACAAAATGGAACCGCCGCTCACCGCTTACAGTTGCGGGGGCAGCGCCGGATTCCGTTCAACGAGAACGTCACCGGCTTCCCGTCTTAGCTCCACATCATGCCTGCTGTGGAGAACCTCGACAGCCTGTTTAAACAAGAGTTTTCCACGAGCGTCAAGAGGTATATAAAGATTTCTTTATATACCCTGCAAGGCGATGAGGCATCGCAATTCCCCAATCGCCATGCCCCGCATTTTGGCCTGAGGGCCGGAAATCCATCAGCTCTCGACGGTCACAACCGGCAGGACCGTCTGCACGATAGAGGCGTCCAATGACTCATAATCGTGCAGACCGATGGTGTCGTAAAGTTCGGCGCGGGTCTGCATCTCCTCCACCATATTGTGGGTGCCACCGTCCTCTTTGATGGCGGCATACAGCTTGGCCTGCGCCTTGTTGGCGACGCGGAGCGAAGATACCGGCCAGATCACCATTCGGTATCCCATCGCCTCGAACTCCTGGGCGGTGAAGAAGGGCGTCTTGCCGAACTCGGTCATGTTGGCGAGCAGCTTTACCCCCGGCATGGCCTGAGCGAAGGCAGTGAACATTCCGCGGGTAACCAGTGCCTCTGGGAAGATGGCGTCCGCGCCGGCTTCGACATAGAGTTTCGCACGGGACACTGCGGCGTCGAACCCTTCCACACCAGCGGCATCGGTCCGCGCGATGATGACGATATCGCGGCTTGCCTTCTTCGCGGCGGCAACCTTGTTTGCCATGTCGTGGGCGTCGGCCAGCTTCTTGCCGTTCAGATGTCCGCATTTCTTGGGCAATATCTGATCTTCCAGATGGACGGCGCCAGCGCCCGCCTCCTCGAAGGTGCGGACCATATGCATGACGTTAAGCGCCTCGCCATATCCTGTATCGCCATCGACCAGCAGCGGAAGGCCAGCCGCATGAGCGATCTGACGGACGAAGAAGGCGACTTCATCTACGGTGATGATACCCAGGTCAGGCAATCCCATGCTGGCGGTCATCGCTGCGCCGGAGAGATAAAGTCCGTTGAACCCGGCTGCCTTGGCCTGCAGCGCGGCATGGCCATTATGCGCGCCGGGAAGTTGGAGTATGTTCGGTCGGTCGAGCAGTGCCCTGAAACGGGCGCCTGCGCTTTGAACAGGCAATTCGTCTGCGACAAGATAGGGCAATATGTGTCTCCTTAAACAGCCGCTGCTTCAGTGCGCTGCGCCAGCGGCACGAAGGCGAGATTTTCGGGGCCAGTATAATGGGCCGACGGGCGAATAATCTTGTTGTCCTGCCGCTGCTCGATGACATGCGCCGCCCACCCGGAGGTGCGGGCAATGACGAACAATGGGGTGAACATCGCCGTCGGCACGCCCATCAGGTTGTAGGACACGGCGCTAAACCAATCGAGATTGGGAAACATGGCTTTCGCGTCCCACATCACCTGCTCAATGCGCTCGGCGACGGCATATTGCCGTTGCGCGCCTGCCCCGTCCGCCAGCGCCTTGGCCACACGCTTGATGACGACGTTGCGGGGATCGGATACCGTATAAACGGGATGCCCGAAGCCGATGACCACTTCCTTGGCGTCGACACGGCGCCGAATATCGGCTTCGGCATCGGCGGGAGTAGCGTAACGTTTTTGTATCTCGAACGCGACTTCATTGGCGCCGCCGTGCTTCGGGCCACGCAGCGCGCCAATGGCGCCAGCAATGCTCGAATACATGTCAGACCCGGTGCCGGCGATCACTCGCGCGGTGAAAGTCGAGGCGTTGAACTCATGCTCGGCATAGAGAATGAGCGATGTGTGCATGGCCCGCACAAAGCTTGGCGACGGCATTTTACCGTGCAGGAGATGCAGGAAATGCCCGCCTATGCTGTCATCATCGGTCTCGACTTCGATCCGACGACCGTGATGGGCGAAGTGATACCAGTAAAGCAGGATCGAACCTAGAGATGCCATCAGCCGATCGGCAATGTCCCGCGCATCTGGTAGGTTGTGATCATGGGTCTCAGGCAGTACGCAGCCGAGCGCCGAAACGCCCGAGCGCATCACGTCCATGGGATGCGCCGCAGCCGGAATAGCCTCCAGCGTTTCCTTCACCGACTGTGGCAGGCCGCGCAGGCCCTTGAGTTTCTCCTTATAGGACGCAAGCTGGGCCTGGGAGGGCAGTTCCCCGTGAACGAGCAGGTGGGCGATCTCCTCGAACTCGCTGGTCTCAGCGAGATCGAGAATGTCATAGCCCCGATAATGCAGATCATTGCCGGTTTTGCCGACTGTGCAGAGCGCGGTATTGCCAGCGGTGACGCCTGAGAGAGCCACCGATTTCTTGGGCTTGAAGGGAATGTCCATGACTTGCCTTTCCATCAGAAGATGCCTGCGGGCGCGTCGGGTCCGAGTTGAGCGGAGGACACGATGAAATTGAGCTGGGTGACTTCCGCGCCGGTCAGGGTCGGCAGCCGATCAATCAGAGCGAGGAAGCGATCCTGCTCAGTCGTCGCGACGATGCCATCGGCCAGTGTGCGGAACTTCTCGACATAATTGGGCCGTGCGAACGGTCGTGCGCCGTTTGGATGGGCATCTGCAACGCCCAGTTCATCGATGATCGACTTGCCATTCTTCAGCGTGATGATGACCTTTCCACCGAAGGCCTTGTCTGAGCCCATGGCGTGGTAACGCGCGGTCCAGCCGGGATCTTCCTCGGTCGTGATCTTGTGCCAAAGGTCTACCGTGCCAGGACGCTGGGCACGTTCTGGCGCATAGCTCTTTTCATGGTGCCAACCGCCATCCTCCAGCGCGACGGCAAAGATATACATGATCGAGTGATCGAGGGTTTCACGGCTTGCCTTGGGATCCATCTTCTGCGGATCGTTGGCGCCGGTGCCGATCACATAATGCGTGTGGTGGCTGGTCTTGATAAGGATGCTTTCGATCTGCGACAGGTCGCCGACCTTCGGGCTCATCCGCTTGGCTAGGTCTATCAGCGCCTGGCTTTGATATTCCGCCGAATATTCCTTGGTATAGGTGTCGAGGATCGCACGCTTCGGCTCGCCCGGCGCAGGCAGCGGCACCTGATAGATGTGGTTCGGACCAGAGAGCAGCCAGGCGATGAAGCCATCTTCCCCTTCATATGCGGGGGACGGCGCACCTTCGCCGCGCATCGCGCGATCGACTGCCTCGATCGCCATCTTGCCAGCAAAGGCTGGAGCATAGGCCTTCCAGGTCGAAATCTCGCCCTTGCGCGACTGGCGGGTGGTGGTGGTGGTGTGCAGCGCCTGCTGGATCGCCTGAAAGGTAATGTCGGTCGACAGGCCGAGCAGCGCGCCCATGCCGCCGGCGGCACTTGGACCCAGATGGGCGATATGGTCGATCTTGTGTTCGTGCAGGCAGATGCCCTTCACCAGATCGACCTGGATCTCATAGCCGGCGGCAAGTCCGCGCACCAGCGCCGCGCCATCAAGGCCCTTGGCCTGTGCGACAGCGAGAATTGGCGGAATATTATCGCCCGGATGGCTATACTCCGCCGAGAGGAAGGTGTCGTGGAAATCAAGCTCTCGCACTGCTACGCCATTGGCCCAGGCCGCCCATTCCGGGCTGACCTTCACGTCCGGTGCAAGACCAAATAGCGGTGCGCCCTTATCGGAACGGTGTCCAAGCGCCTGTGCGCGTGCCGAGCGGATCGGTCCGCGCGCGATCGAAGCTGCGGCGACCGAGGCGTTGTCAATGATCCGGTTGCCGAGCATATCGATCACATCGGCATCGACGGGCACCAGGTCGGTAGCCACCGCCGCCAGTTTCCATGCCAGTTGATCTTCCCGCGCCAGCGGTTCGGCAGACTTGTAGGTGCGAACGTCGTGAAGTTTCATGGGCATAAATCTCTTTGCGATGGTGGGAGGATCGTGAATGTGAAGCGGCCATGCGCCGCCATGCGCTGTCCAAGCACAGCATGATCCAGGATCAGGAAGGCGATGACTTCCGTCTGCCCAGAGACGGTCCGGCCGAACCAGGTCTCGACCTGTCCCTCGCACCCGGGGTCGACCGCCCGAATTTCCAAGATTTCGCAGCGGCTCAGGGTGAGATCGCGCCCCAATAGATCGCCAGCTTTAATCGCCGCCGCATTGGCGAGGCGCTCGAAGATGGCCCGACCAGGATCATGAGTGTTTGAAAACATGCCCGCAATATCCGCAAATGATCAGCAGAAGAAAATGACTGAAAATGCTGAGTTTTGCGAAGGTCGTCCTGCAAGCTTGCAAATTTTGCGAAGAAAGAGATGTGGTATGCGAAAGGCCTATATGGGGATGCGGCTTCGCCGCCTGCGCGAGGAGCGGAGCCTCAAGCAAGTCGAACTCGCCAACGCACTCGGCATCTCGCCCAGCTATCTCAACCAGCTCGAACAGAATCAGCGCCCGCTTACCGTTCCGGTACTGCTTAAGCTCAACGCCGCATTTGGTGTAGATGTTCAGCTGTTTTCCGAGGACGAAGAAGGGCGACTGATTACGGAACTGCGCGAACTCTTCTCGGAAGAGGGACAGGAGACAGTGTCGCTGGCTGAAATTCGCGAAATTGCCACAGGCATGCCCGCCGTCGGGCGAACTTTGGTGTCGCTCCACCGGCGATATCGCGACTCGCTGGAAAGCAATCAGGCGATGGCCGCGCAATTGGGTGACGACTGGATCGCAGGTGGTCCGCCGCGCATGCCCTTCGAGCAAGTGCGCGATTTCTTCTACACTCAGCATAATCATGTCGCCCTGCTCGATGAAGCGGCCGAGCAACTGTATCACAGCGCAATCCTGACCCCGCGCACGGTGCATGCCGGTCTTGCCGCCTGGCTGCGGCAGCAGCATGGCATTTCTGTCGCCTTTGACGAGGATCATCGGGTCCAACGACGCTTCGATGCACAGAGCTGCATTCTCCATATATCAGCGAGCCTCAGACAAGGGCAGCAGGCGTTCCAGATGGCAACCCAGCTGGCCTTTCTCGAACTGGAGCCGGAGATCGATCATCTGGTTGATGACCGGGCCCTGTCAGGAGAAGAGGCACGTAAGCTGGCACGGGTCGGCCTCGCCAATTATTTCGCGGGTGCGCTAATCCTTCCCTACCGTCCATTTCTCGCGGCGGCCGAAGCGGAAGCCTATGATATTGAACGGCTCAGCCGTCGATTTGGCGTGGGTTTCGAGACGATCTGTCATCGCCTTTCGACGTTACAGCGCCCCGAAGCGCGGGGCGTGCCCTTCTTCTTCATTCGGGTCGATCGGGCAGGCAATATTTCCAAGCGGCAGTCGGCGACCGATTTCCACTTTTCGCGCGTGGGCGGCTCTTGCCCGTTGTGGAATGTCTACGAAGCATTCGCCCAGCCCGGACGGGTGCTGACGCAGGTGGCGCAAATGCCCGATGGCCGCACCTATTTGTGGATCGCGCGAACCGTGGGACGCAGTAACCCGGGCTTCGGCGAGATTGGCAAGACCTTCGCCGTCGGCCTGGGCTGCGATATCCGGCATGCAGGACGGCTCATCTATTCCAAGGGGCTGGACCTGACCGACCATATGGCGGCAACGCCGATCGGCGCCGGTTGCAAGATATGCGAGCGCCCTGCATGTCCCCAGCGCGCCTTTCCAGCGATCGGCCGGGCAATCAGCGTCGATTATAACCAGAGCATGGCAACCCCGTATCCGGCGGGTTAAGCTTTACGCAGCAGATAGGTGGCGCCGACGGCGATTAGCTCTATTTTCCGACGACTCGATGGAACGACAATAGCAAATTCTGTCAGGATCGGCCGTTCACGCGCTGGTCGGCAAATGACGAGAGTTGGTCGACAGCTGCGGGAAGTAAACGTGGGGTCGTGGGACAAACCCGTCATCCCCGTGTGGAACCTTGAACGTAGGTTTCCGATAGGAACCGAAGTTGGTGAATTGAAGCAAAAGGCCGACGTCTTGTGCTGGGCTATCTGGCGCGCCTTGTAGGTGAGTCTTCAGCGCCTCATCGTGCTTTAGTTGACGATAGCCAGAGGGGGCGGGGTTGATTGAGGCGATTCCTCGCCGGGCGGAGACAAAGCCACGCGTACTGCGCTGCGTACACTGCCGGCCGTTCGCATTGCGGCAAAGACGTCGGACCATTCGCGCCACACCAGCCGAAGCGGATTGGCCTCTGGTGCGCGGCCCTTGAGCCCAAACTCGACTGGTTCGTCCGACCGCTCCGCACGGAAGGTTCCAAACAGCCGGTCGAACACAATCAGAACGCCGCCATAATTGCGATCAAGGTACGCCTCGTTGCGTCCATGATGGACCCTGTGATGCGACGGTGAATTGAGCAGCCATTCGAGCGGTCCGAGCGAAATCTTCGCCTCGGTATGGAGGAAGAACTGATAGCGCAGGTTGAATGCGAGCAGCAGCACCACCAGCTTCGGATCGAAGCCAATCAGAGTCAGTGGAACGTAAAAGACCCAGCCTGCGGAGAGGAGGTTCGTCCAGCCAAGCCGCAACGAAGACAGGAGGGTCATTTGCTCGGCGGAATGATGTACGGCGTGACTCGCCCATAGCCAGCGGACGCGGTGGCTGGCGCGATGAAAGCCGTAATAGGCAAACTCGACAGCGATGAAACCCGCCGCCCAGGTTTTCCAGTTATCGAGCGGTAGATGGACCGGCGCGATGGCCCAGGTAGCGGAGAAGAGTCCGCCCAGCACGATGGCGTTGAGTGCCGCCGCAGGCACATTGCCTGCGATAAGGCCGAGCGTCGTCAGCGCTGTGCCCTTGTCATAGCCACGCCCCCCGCGAACGCGCCAGGTCAGTTCGACAAGCACGAGCGCCAAGACTACAGCCAACCACAAAGGCGATTTGGCGAGGAGCGTGTCCATCTCACTGCCCTCTCATCTGCGCGAGCGTGGTACGGAAGCCAGCCATCTCGTTGCGGTCGATAACGCCATCATGGTTGATATCGGCACGATCGAATACGGGTATTGGCGCCTTTGCCATTTCGTCCCGCGTCACCTGGCCGTTGTGATTGGCGTCCGCAGCCGCGATGAGCTGTTGCAGTGCCTGTCCGGCGCGTGGGCGGACGCGGGCGATCCGGCCGATGTCAGCCTGACTGACGACGCCGTCGCCATTGCGGTCGAGGCGGTTGAAATTGGCGAGCCGCGCAGATGCGAACTCGGCGCGAGTGATCCTGCCGTCGCGATTAACGTCAGCGGACGTTATGTCCTGCGCCATCGCCATCGTAGCGGCCATGATAGACAAGGGGAACGCGGCAAAGGCATAAAAGCGGTTATTCATGTGCAACTTCCTGAGAGGAAATGGCCCGGTCGCTTGGGGGGCGGGTAAACGACCGGGCCGCGTGTCGGCGTGCGCTCAGTTCTCGGGGCTGGTGCTCACAGTACCCGACACGGTGCCGGACTGGCCATTGGGGCCAGTAACCGTCGATGAATAGCTGCCAGTGCCGTCGCCATTGTTCGTGGCGGTGGTCGAGCGGCCGAAGGTCTTGCCGTTGTTCAGCGTATGGGTGGTGCTGCCGTTGTAAGTTCCGTTCGACGTGCTGCTGGCGCGCGTGGTGGTGGAACCATAGCCAGCGTTCGTCTGAACGCCGCGTGTCACCGTACCGTTGCCGACCGTGCCGGTCGTGCTGCGGGAAGCTATTCCACCACGCCCGCCCGACCCCTGGACCGAGACCGAGCCACCATGACGGCGCTGCGCTTCGGCGGGAACCGCGGAGATAGTTGCTGCGAGCACGGCGCCGGCGGCGATAGCGGTCATCATTTTCGTTTTCATATTCTGCTCCTCTTTTCTGCGTCGAACGGAAACTGTCCGATGCCGTGCAATCTGACCGACGGACGTAAGCCGAATGCGAGCGGCGAGTGAGCGAGTGTGAAGAAATGTAATCGCCCTCGCGTCATGCTTTTCCGCGCGCTCCTGGCGGTGCATGATGCCATTCATGAACAGTAATACCGTCATCGCCATCGTAGAGGATGATCCGGAGATCGGGCCGCTCGTTGCCGGATTGCTCCAGCGAGAGGGGTTCGATACGGAGCTTTGCACGAACGGTGAGGCGTTCGACCGACTGCGGGCGCGCAGGCGCATCGATCTGGCAGTGCTCGATCTCATGCTGCCTGGCGAGGACGGACTGTCGATCTGCCGCCGACTGCGGGCAGAGGGCGAGGTGCCGGTCCTGATGGTGACGGCACGCGGCGACGATGTCGACCGGATCGTCGGGCTGGAGATTGGCGCCGACGATTATCTGCCCAAGCCGTTCAACCCCCGCGAACTGGTGGCGCGGGTGCGCGCGATCCTGCGCCGCACGCGTGACAAGCATCAGGTGCCGCCCGCGCAACTGGCCGAGCGATGGCGCTTTGCCGGCTTCGCGATCGATCTTTCGACGCGCACGCTGCTCGACCCCGACGCGGTCGAGGTGGAACTCACCGGTGGCGAATTCGATCTGTTGGTGGCGTTCGTTCGCCATCCGCGTCGCGTGCTATCGCGCGACCAGTTGCTCGACTGGACGCGCGGTCGCGATGCGCAACCTTTCGACCGCGCCATCGACGTCCAGGTCGGCAAGCTGCGACGCAAACTGGCGCTGCATCCGAATGGTGCTCCAATTCTCAAGACGGTACGCGGCGGCGGCTATTGCTTGGCTGCCAGCGTCGATCGCGAGTAGGCGCGATGCATCACGGCACGCTTTCCTTCCGTATTACCTTGATTCTGGTTATCAGCTTCGTCGCTTTGCAGATCGCCGTTTTTGCGGTTGCGGGCGGAACGCAGCGCAACCCTGACCGACGGAGCGCGAACTTGCCGGCACCCGCTCAGGTTCGCGCGATGGTGGAGGCGATCGATACGACTCTGCCGGAGCGCAGACCGTTCATCGTCAGCGCGTTCGATGGGGCGCTGTATCATGTAGAACTTGAACCGCGCATGCCAACCGGTGCGCGACCATCGGCGATGGTCGCACCCTATCGCGCGACATTGCCCACGCATGCAATCGCCATGACCGGCCGCGAGCCGCGCTTTCCAGCGATCACACGGCTCAATCCCTGGCCCGGCTGGCTTGGCAAGCCGTTAACATTGCACGTAAAGCTGGGGTATGGCGGTGCGCTGGCAATCGAAAGCCGCCCGTCGCCTCCGGTGCGAAGCTTGCTGCGGCAGCGTGCGTTTATGCTGGGGCTGGGCGGTATCGTCGCGTTGATTGCCCTGACGCTGGCAGTACGCGCGACGACGCGCCCAATCGTTCGGCTGGCGGAAGATATTCGGCATTTTGCAGGGCGACCCGACACGCCTGACCTGCAAATTTCAGGTTCGCGCGAAATACGCGATCTGGCTAGTGCCTATAACGAAATGAAAGCACGGATTGCTGAGCTGATCGCCGAACGGACGCGCATCCTGGCCGCAATCGCGCACGACATGCGCACTTATATCACCCGGTTCCGGCTGCGGGTCGAGTTTATTGGCGATCCCGAACAACTGGAGCGGGCGGTGCGGGATCTCGATGAGATGGCGATGCTGCTCGACGATACACTGCTTTTGGCACAATCGGCTACTCCAGCGCTCAATCGCAACCATCGACTGGATCTGGTCGACGAACTGCAGCGGTTCGTGGCGCTCCGCGAGGAAATGGGCCAGGTAGTCGCGCTTTCGCTTCCGGATGACGCGGCATGGGTTATCGTCGATCCGCTTGCCCTCCGCCGCATTCTCGGAAATCTTGTCGACAATGCTCTGTATCACGGCAGCAGCGCTCGTCTTTCTCTGCGCGCAGGGGATGTCTGCTGGTTGTTGAGAGTGGAAGATGACGGACCAGGCGTGCCTGCGGCAATGCTGGAGAAACTCGGTGAGCCCTTCGGTCGGATCGACCCTTCACGAGATCGCTCTAACGGAGGGGCGGGACTGGGTCTCGCGATCGTTCGCGCGCTGGTTGCTGCGCAAGGCGGAAATGTTACCTTTGCCAATCGGACAAGCGGCGGTTTCGTTGTGAGTGTTCTATTGCCGACGTAAGGCACGGAGCGAAATCAGAAGCCTTAGTCGCAACGGAATATGAGGCTTATTTCCCAGGATCAAATCACAAGCTGACGTGGCACGGCTATGACTGCGACGTCCTTATCGGATATGGCTTTACGAGTAATATAGTGGCAGCTTGCGTAAGGTTCGGACGATCCCCGGCGGAGAGGGGAGCTTGGGAAGCGTCTGCTCTGCCATTGAGCTACACGCGTGTGGTTGCGCGTTTCCTATGTTTCGGCGGAGGTGCCGACGCTCTTCCCGCTGTTGGCCGCATCGGCTTTGCGCTAATAGATGAGCGAATGATGGAGAGCTAAATGGGCATTATCCGGGTCGGTATCGGTGGCTGGACGTTCGAGCCGTGGCGGGGCACCTTTTATCCCGAAGGTCTGCGGCAGAAGGATGAACTGAACTATGCTGCTTCGCACCTGACCAGCATAGAGATCAACGGCACCTATTACCGTTTGCAGAGCCCGAAAAGTTTTGCCGAGTGGGCCAAGGCCGCGCCTGAGGGGTTCGCCTATGCGGTCAAGGCGTCACGCTACTGCACTAACCGGAAGTTACTTGGCGAAGCGGCGGAGTCCGTCGATAAATTCGTGAAACAAGGGCTTGCGGAGTTAGGGGACAAGCTTGGCCCGATCCTTTGGCAATTTGCTCCAACCAAGGTGTTTGACGCCGAAGATATGGCGGCGTTTGTCGATCTTTTGCCGAAATCCGTGGACGGTGTGCGTTTGCGCCATGCTCTGGAAGTACGCCACGAGAGTTATCGCGATCCGGCTTTTATAGCTCTGGCAAAGGCAGCGGGGGCTGCCATCGTGCGCGCCGATCATGACGAATATCCGCTGATCGAGGCAGATACAGCGGACTTTACTTACGCCCGCCTGATGCAGTCTGTTGAAGACGAGCCTGCAGGATATGCACCCGACGCGCTGGATGGCTGGGCGGAGCGGGCGAGGGGATGGGCGAAGACCGGCGATGCATTCGTCTATGTCATCAGTGGGGCGAAGATACGTGCGCCTGCTGCCGCGCAATCGCTGATTGCGCGGCTAGGTTAAGTTACGCCTTGGTCAGGCCGCCAATGACCTTGTCAAGCGTCATGGGATAGTCGCGCAGGCGGACACCCGTTGCGTTATAGATTGCGTTCGCAACAGCCGCCCCAGCGCCGCATATGCCCAGCTCTCCCACGCCCTTGGCTTTCATGGGGGAGGATTTGTCGTCCAGTTCGTCGAGGAACAGCACGTCCTGCTCGGGTATGTCGGCGTGCACGGGGACATGATACTCGGCCATGTCGTGATTGACGAAATAGCCAAAGCGCTTGTCGACGACCAGTTCCTCCATCAACGCTGCGCCGACGCCCATCGTCATGGCGCCGATCACCTGACTGCGCGCGGTTTTGGGGTTGAGTATGCGTCCGGCAGCGAATGCGCCGCCCATCCGTCGCACGTGAACTTCGCCGGTAAAGCGATCGACGGCCACTTCGCAGAAATGTGCGCCGAAAGTCGCCTGAGCATAGCGCTCGGTAAGATCCCCGAATTCGATCTTGTCGTCCACGCTGATGCCCTCGCGACCGACAGCGTCGCGCAACGGGATGGCCTTACCTGCCGCTTTGATCATGCCGTCTTCAAAGAGCGCGTCTTCGGCATTGAAGCCGACCTTTTGGGCCAGCATGCCGCGCAACGTCATACAGGTCGCGTAAACGCCCGCCGTTGAACTGTTGGCCCCCCATTGGCCGCCGGAGCCTGCCGATGCCGGGAAGCTGCTGTCGCCAAGCTTCACGGTCACGTCACTGACATTCACGCCCAGCAATTCGGCGGCGGTCTGCGCGATGATCGTGTAGGTGCCGGTGCCGATATCCGTCATGTCCGTCGACACAGTGATCCGGCCTTTGCCATCGATCGCGACACGCGCGCCGGACGGCATGGCCATGTTGTTGCGGAACGCAGCTGCGACGCCCATGCCGATAAGGAAATCGCCCTCGCGCACTTGCCCGGGTTTGGGGTTGCGCTTTGACCAGCCGAACCGCTCAGCGCCCTGCTGGAGACATTCAATGAGTTTGCGGCTGGAGAAAGGCCGCTTCGGGCCAGCCTCCGGATCATATTGAATATCGTTCTTGATGCGCAGTTCGACAGGATCGACGCCGCAGGCTTCCGCCAGTTCGTCCATCGCGACTTCCAGCGCCAGCAGGCCGACCGCCTCGCCGGGCGCACGCATGGCATTGCCTTCCGGCAAATCCAATTCAGCCAGACGGTGGGTCGTTTTGCGATTCTTTCCCGCATAAAGCAGGCGCGTTTGCAGCCCGGCGCTCTCCACGTCGCCTCCGGGAAGGTCGCCGGCCCATACGTCATGGCCGATCGCCTGAATGACGCCATCCTTCGTGGCGCCGATCCGCAAGCGCTGGATCGTAGCGGGGCGATGGGTGGTGTTGTTTGGAATTTGCGGTCGCGCCAACGCCACCTTGACCGGCCTGCCGACCGCCCGCGCACCTAATGCCGCGAGAAGGGCATCGGCGCGCAGGAACAGTTTGGATCCAAAGCCGCCGCCAATATAGGGGGAGACGACCTGCACATTTTCAGGCGCGATCTTTAGCGTTTTGGCCATTTCCTTGACCGCCCATGTCACCATCTGGTTCGATGTCCACACTGTCAGCTTGTCGCCCGCCCATGCAGCAGTTGTAGCATGAGGCTCCATCATCGCATGGCTCTGATCGGGAGTAGTATAGGTCTGATCGACTTTGACGGCGGCACTTTTGAAAGCTCCGTCGAAATCCCCGACAGATGTATCTGCGGGGCTGCCTTGCACGCTTTTGGGCGGCTGCGCTGTCTTCACACCCACCAGCAGGTCAAATTTACCCTGACCTTGCGTATAGTCCACACGCACCAGCTTGGCGGCATCGCGGGCTTGTTCGAAAGTCTCGGCAACGACCAGTGCGACAGCTTGATCGTAATGTTGAATATCCGGTCCGCCCAGCAGGCGCGCGGTGTTCATGTTCCCCTTGCCCAATGCACCTGCATTGGCGTGCGTAAGGACAGCAAGAACGCCTGGAGCCGCTTCGGCTTCAGTCGTGTCGATGCTGTTGATCGTGCCTTTGGCGATGGCCGAGCCGATCATCCAGCCATAGGCAGGGTTGGGCGCTACATCATGTCGCTCGTAAGCATAGGGCGCCGCGCCGGCGACCTTCAGAGGACCGTCGATACGGTCGACGGGTTTGCCGACGACGCGTGCACGGTCGATGGGATTGAGCGTGGCGGGTTGATCGAATTTCATGGCCTAAGCCTCCTTCTGGGCGAAGACCGCCGCGAGCGTGCGCTGCGTCAGGTCGATCTTAAAGGCATTCTGCTCAGTCGTCTTTGCGCCAGCCAAGGCGGCTTCCGCCACGGCGGCTGCGCCGCGCGATCCCAAGGCATCTGCGGCCTCGACGCGCCACGGCTTGTGCGCCAAACCGCCAAAGGCAAAGCGTGTTTCACCTTGCTTGTCGAATACCGCGGCAACGGACAGAACGGCAAAGGCATAGGAAGTACGGTCCCGAACCTTGCGATAGATATGCGTGCCGCCCAGAGGTTTAGGCAGGACAACGGAGGTGATGAACTCACCCGGTGCCAGTGCTGTTTCGATGTCCGGCGTATTGCCCGGCAGGCGATGAAAATCCGCCATCGGTATCGCACGCTTGGTGCCATCGGACGTTACCGTCTCTACGGTCGCATCCAGTAACCGCATAGCCACCGCCATGTCCGAAGGATGCGTCGCGATGCAGTCAGCGCTCGTGCCCATTATCGCCATGTTGCGGTTAAACCCGTTCAACGCGGCACAGCCCGTTCCCGGCCTGCGCTTGTTACACGGCTTAGTCGTGTCGTAAAAATAAGGGCAGCGGGTACGCTGAAGCAAATTGCCTGCGGTCGTGGCCTTATTGCGCAACTGCCCCGAGGCACCGGACAACAGAGCACGGCTCAACACGCCATAGTCGCGGCGCACCGCCTTGTGCGCAGCCAATTCGGTGTTACGGACCAAAGCCCCAATGCGCAGGCCACCGTCTCTGGTCGCAGCTATCTCATCCAGACCCAACCGGTTGACGTCGATCAGATGCGTGGGCGTCTCGATCTGCAGCTTCATCAGGTCGAGCAGGTTGGTGCCGCCCGCGATGAATTTCGCGCCTGGATTCGCCACGGCCGCCTCTGCCGCCTTGGCGGGACTGGCTGCACGTTCGTAGGTAAAGGCCTTCATGCCTTATCTCCCTCGGCCACGTCCCGGATCGCGGCGATGATGTTGGGGTAGGCGGCACAACGGCAGATATTTCCACTCATCCGTTCACGAACTTCCGCGTCTGAATAAGCCACCTTGTTCAAATCTTCAGTCACATGGCTGGGAATTCCCGCCTCGATTTCGTCGAGCACTGCGACGGCAGAACAAATTTGCCCGGGCGTACAATATCCGCACTGGTATCCGTCATGCGTGACGAACGCCTGCTGCATCGGGTGCATTTTATCGGCGGAACCCAGTCCTTCGATGGTGGTGATCTCATCGCCATCGTGCATGAGCGCTAACGTCAGGCAGCTATTGATACGCCGACCTTCCACGATCACGGTGCAGGCGCCGCATTGTCCGTGATCGCAACCCTTTTTGGTTCCGGTCAGGTGGAGATGCTCGCGCAGCGCGTCGAGCAATGTGGTGCGTGGGTCGAGCGTCATTCGGACGTCTTTGCCGTTCACCTTGAGCGTGGTGGGAGTCATAGTCATTCGGGTCTCGACTGATTGGCGATTGCCGGTTTGAGCAGCAAAGGCAGGTGTAGCACAAATAGCCGCACTGCCACCCAGCACAGCCCTGCGCGATACGTTTCCGGTTCTTTCGGTCACGCTGATCTCCCCCATTCATGCTGTGGTAAACAAGTCAAACGTAGGACGCTGAATTTCTATCCATCGCATGGATAAATTATGTCGCGGCATATGCTAAACTGCATTGCAGTTGCGCAGCTTCGACCGGAGCCGCTAGAGGTGCATCACGCATCAAAACAAAGACAAGGGTCATCATGTTGGAACGACGGCAGCTGCTTATGGGCATGGGGGCATCGATTATGCTTGCCGGGAAGGCCGGGGCGGAAACGATTACCTTGCCGTTCGCCAATGGCGAGCGTCCAATGGTTCGCTTTCCGGGCAAGCGGCCGATGATCGGCCTTACCGCGCGTCCGCCGCAACTCGAAACGCCGTTCAGTGTGTTTGGAGAAGGCGTGCTGACGCCCAACGACGCATTTTTCGTGCGCTATCATATGTCCGATATTCCACTCTCGATCGACATGGACAGTTACCGATTGAACGTTGGCGGGCATGTAAACAGGCCGCTGTCACTGTCGCTGCCGGAGCTCAAGCGGATGTTCAAGCCGACCGAGATCGTTGCCGTGAACCAATGTTCGGGCAACAGCCGCGGCCTTTTCGAGCCGCGTGTCGCTGGCGGTCAACTCGCCCATGGTGCGATGGGCAACGCCCGCTGGACCGGCGTTCCGCTGAAAGCCGTGCTGGAACGCGCGGGTTTGAACGCGGGCGCGCAACAGGTGACGTTCAACGGCCTCGATAATCCCCCTGCGCCGGACATAGCGGATTTCGTAAAGGCGTTGGCGGTCGATCATGCCGCCGATGGCGAAGTAATGCTTGCCTGGGCCATGAACGGGCAGGATCTGCCGTTCCTCAATGGCTTCCCCCTGCGGCTCGTGGTGCCGGGTTATTTCGGGACTTACTGGGTCAAACATTTGAATGAGATTACGGTGCTGGATAAGCCCTTTGACGGCTATTGGATGAAGACAGCCTATCGCGTGCCCGACAATGATTGCCAGTGCGTCCCGGTAGGCACGAAACCCACGAGTACGCGGCCGATCGGCAAATTTGTGGTCCGCTCCTTCATCACCAGCCATGTCGACGGCACCAGGATCGCGCGTGGGAAGGGGGTTGCCGTTTCGGGCATCGCGTTCGATGGCGGCAGCGGTATCGCAAAAGTGGAATTGTCCACTGACGGGGGCGCTCACTGGAGAGAAGCGACACTCGGGGAAGACCTTGGTAAATATTCCTTCCGCCCGTGGGCGTCCTCGCTGGATCTGGCCAGCGGCGATCACGTATTGATGGCCCGTGCCACCGCTCGAAGCGGCGAAACCCAACCGATGGAGCCTTCATGGAATCCGGCAGGCTATCTGCGCAACGTCGTCGAAACCGTCAAAGTGCTCGTGTCATGAGGCGGTCGATGATGGTGCTTTGCCTCCCGGTTGCCGCGATAATATTTGCGGTCGCCGCACCGGCCAAGGTGGTCACTTATACATTGCCCGAAGGTACGGAGGATTTCACCCTGCCTGAGGGAGAGGGATCGGATGTGACTGTGGCAAATTGCGCGGCCTGTCACTCGCTCGACTATATCCGCACGCAACCGCGTGGCAAAGGCGCACAATTCTGGAAAGATGAAGTGCACAAGATGGTCGCAGTCTACGGCGCGCCCATCGAGCCTGCGGATGCAGACATCATCTCTACCTATCTGGCGAAGACATACGGAGAGCCTGTAAAATAAGCGCTCCGCATGTTTGTCGGGGTTAGTCGACTGTGGCGGGCTCTTTGATTTTTCCGGCATCTTCCAGCCGGAGGGCGAAGGTCGCGCGCCACCATGAGACGTCCTGTTCCTCGACGCATGTCATCATGGACCGCCACCGGCGCTGACGTTCTTGCAAAGGCATCCGTAACGCCTTTCCAATGGCATCGGACATATCCTCAGGGGAATAGGGGTTGATAAGAAGCGCGTCCTTCAATTGCGCCGCCGCCCCGGCAAAGCGCGACAGGATCAGTACGCCGGGATCTTCTGGATCCTGCGCAGCCACATATTCCTTCGCCACCAGGTTCATCCCGTCACGCAGCGGGGTCACTAACCCGATACGCGCGGCTCGATAAATGCCAGCCAGTTTGTCACGCGGATAGCCCTGATTCACATATCGGATCGGGGTCCAGTCAACGTCGCTATATTCCCCGTTGATACGCCCCGCCAGCGAATCCAAAGTGGCGCGTATCTCCTGGTAGCTTTCGACGTCGCCGCGCGATGGCGGTGCGATCTGTACCAGCACCACCTTACGGCTATAATCGGGATTGTCTTTCAGGAAGCGCGCATAGCCAGTGAATCGTTCCTCCAGCCCCTTACTATAATCCAGCCGGTCGACTCCGACGATCATCGCCCGGTCCTGCAGAGACTTGCGGACTTCCTCCTGCATTTCGGCAGCCGCTTCGCCACGGCTCGCTTCAATGAATTCAGGCGCATCGATACCGATTGGGCAGGCGATGGCCTGTATCGTCCGGCCACCCATGGTTACGAAGTCGCCATTGACCGTGCCGCCCATTTCCTTTTCGACATAATGGCGGAAGGATTCGAGCCACTCTTCGGTATGAAAACCCACCACGTCATACGCGAACAGCGCTTCGACCAGCTTGGTATGATGGGGGAGGGAGACCAGCAGGCGCGTGGGCGGCCAAGGGATGTGCAGGAAGAAGCCAATGCGGTTCTTCAGGCCCTTTTTCCGCAGCATCTGACCCAGCGGGATCATGTGATAATCATGTACCCACACGACATCGTCCGGCTCAATCAAGGGACTGGCGGTATCGGCAAAGCGCTGATTTACGCGATTGTAGCCGCCTTCGAAATCGCGCGCATATTCGGCGATGTCGATGCGGAAGTGAAACAGCGGCCACAGCGTTTTGTTCGCATAGCCGTTGTAATATTCGTCGACGTCTTGTTCTTCCAAGTCGATGGTTGCCGTCTTTACGCCATCGTCCTCGTTGAACGCGATCTGGCCGGTGAACTTGTCCGTCGTTTCCCCCGACCAGCCGACCCATATGCCGCGACTCTGGCGCAGGGCTGCAGCCAAGGCAACCGCCAGACCGCCTTGCTCGCCGCCCTTGCTGGGGCGACTGACGCGGTTGGAAATTACTATCAGGCGGCTCATCTGCATTCACTCCAGGGTTTACTTAGAAGAACGGCACAGTTGATAATGCCGACCAGTGAATAGGTTTGCGGATAGTTGCCCCACAACTCGCCGCTTTCGGGATCGATATCCTCGGAAAGGAGTCCGGCCGGCGTGCACCGCGCCAGCATTTCCTCGAACAATGTCCTTGCTTCTTCGCGCCGCCCGGTACGGAACAACGCCTCGATCAGCCAGAATGTGCAGACGTTGAACGCTGTTACCGGCTCGCCGAAATCATCGGCGGTGCTGTACCGGAGCATGTTCGACCCACGACGCAAATCTGCCTCTAGTGCATTGAGTGTCCCAATGAAACGTGGATCGTCGGCAGACAGGAACCGCAAATCGAGCAACTGGAGTAACGATGCATCGCGCGCATCGTCCTCAAAATTGGCGGAAAGCGAATCGCTTTCCGGTCGCCATGCCGCTTTCAGGATATCGCGCTTCATGTTGGCGGCGCGTTCCGCCCAATGATTGACCCGCGCTTCCAGCCCCAGCGCCTCGGCTGCATGGGCAAGCCGGTCGCAGGCGGCCCAGCACATGACCGCACTATAGCTGTGGACATGGGTGCGGTTGCGCAGTTCCCACAGACCCGCGTCGGGCTTGTCGTGCACCGCCCACGCACGTTCACCGACGGCCTCCAAGGCCTCGAAATCGGCCGGGCCAGCCATTCGCAGCAGGCGATGGTCGATGAACCCCTGAACGGAGGAGAGGACGATCTGCCCATAAGCGTCGTGCTGAACCTGTGAATAGGCGGCATTGCCGACACGTACTGGCCCCATACCGCGATAGCCGGGCAGCGATTCCGCTTCCCACTCGTCGAGCCGGGCGTTGCCGCGCACGTCATAGAGCGGCTGAATATGCCCACCCTTCGCGCCATCCACGATGTTTCGGAGATACGCCAGATAGCTCTCAAGCACGTCAAGCGCGCCAAGCCGGTTGAGCGCTTCCACAGTGTAATAGGCGTCACGCACCCAGCAATAGCGGTAATCCCAATTCCGCCCGCTATCGGCATGTTCGGGAATGGATGTGGTCAGCGCCGCGACAATCGCGCCGGTCTCCTCATGCTGGCAAAGCTTGAGCGTGATGGCCGATCGGATAACGGCTTCCTGCCACTCGGGCGGGATCGCGAGACCGCGCACCCACATCCGCCATTCCATGATAGTATCGTCCATCATCCGCTGTACGGCGGGACGCAAGGCATCGGAAAAACTCTCGTCCGGCCCCACAAAGAAATGGGCGTCGCTTTCCAGACGGAACCAGCTTTCCTGGGAAATCAGGCCGATGGGCGCATCCGTCGTAAGCCGCATCGCCATATAGGACAGCACCATGCGAATATGGTTCGACCCATAGTTCATTGGCACAACTTCGCTGTTCCAAGCGGTTGTGGGACGCAGCCGCACACGTATCCGTGGAGATCCTGCGACGGGCCGAACGACGCGTGCGAACGCCACGGGGCGGTACATGCGGCCCTGATGCTTGTACCGCGGGCTAAAATCGTAGGTTTCTATGGCGTTCCCGGCAGCGTCAGTCTGACGCGTCAGCAGGATCGGCGTATTGCGCACATAGGACTGCTCGACCGAAACACAGCCTTCCAGTTCGATGGCCCAGAACCCGCGCGCATCAGGCGCCTCGAAATCGGCATCGTCCAGAAGAGCGGAAAAAACCGGGTCACCATCGACACGCGGAACGCAGGCCCAGATAAATCGTCCGGCTTTGTCCACCAGCGCAGACGCCTGACAATTGCCGATAGGCCAAAGATTGAGATCGCGGTCGTTCATGGTTCCCCTTTATCCAAGCAAATCCTTGGGACAGGGCCGCGCAATAAGCCGATGAGTGGCAGGCGTAGTTAGACCTTAAGAGGTCAAATGCGCGACACTCTCATTAAGGTAATGCCTGACGGCATCAACATGTTCCAACCGCCACTGTGCTTTTGTGGCGCGCTCGGGTCCGATCAATATCCCGTTGCCCGTCAAAGATACGGCAGCGGCAAAGCCGTCCTCGTCAGTGACATCGTCGCCCAGGAATACGGGAATTCCATGTGACATCGGCGCTTTCCTCATCAGATGCCGGATGGCGCTACCCTTGTCGGCTCCACCGGGGCGCAGTTCATACAGCATCTTGCCGATCTGCAGGAAAAGGCCAGTTTCGCGTGCCAGTCGTTCGGCCAGTTCGCGACAGGCTTCCGCCCATTGCGGCGCCTGACGGAAATGCAGGCCCACGCTCAACGTCTTCCGTTCAATCAAAAGGCCGGGTTTGTCCGCTGCGAAAGCCAGCAGCTTTGCTTGCGCCTCATCGACCGCTTCAAGCCGTTGCGGTGCGTGGGGCGCCGCATCGGGCTGCGCAAATTCCAGCCCGTGACTACCCGCGAGCGTAAAGTCGCGCAGGCCGAACAGATTGCGCAACACCGCGACAGACCGTCCACTGACAATCGCCAGCCGCCCGTCGAGGGCCACGTGGAGCCGCCGCAGGAGAGCATGGAGGGCCGGATCGACTTCCACGGCTTCGGGCACGTCGGTCAGCGGCACCAGCGTCCCGTCGAAATCGAGAAACAGGCTGGCGCCCTCCATCAACGCCAATGGCGGAACGGGCAGGGGAGGGAGTCTGTCAATGTCGGCCATACCGCTCATAATGGGGAGGGCGGAGCAGATAACAACCCATCTTGCCCATTAACGTTTCTCATCTATTCGCGCCGAATTTTCTCCTTATGCTGGCTGCCAAGTCAAGGGAGACGAAAAATCATGCGCACCGCCCCGGTCGTTCTGGCCGCAATACCGCTGTTATTTGCTACGCCCGCCATCGCGCAGGATGTTTCTGCTCAGATCAAGGCTGATATGCCTGAGATGATGACGCTGTATCGCGACCTGCATGCCAGCCCGGAACTCAGCGGTCAGGAAGTGAAAACTGCGGCCAAGCTGGCAGCGCAGGTCAAGGCGATGGGCTTTACTGTGACCGAGAAGGTCGGCGGGACCGGCGTGGTGGCCGTGATGAAGAACGGCACCGGCCCGGTCCTGCTGATCCGTGCCGATATGGATGGCCTCCCCGTGATCGAGCAGACGGGCTTGCCCTACGCATCGAAAGTGCGCGCGACGACGGGTGACGGTATCGAAAGCGGAGTCATGCACGCCTGCGGCCATGACACACATATGACGGCGTGGATCGAAACGGCCAAGCTGCTGTCGGCCAGAAAGGCGCAATGGGCCGGCACGCTAGTCATGATCCTGCAGCCTGCTGAGGAAACTGGCAAAGGCGCCCGGATGATGCTGGAGGATGGGCTTTACAAACGTTTTCCAAAGCCGACGCACGCCATCGCCTTTCACGACGCGGCCAATTTCGAAGCGGGCAAGATCGCCTGGACCCCCGGTTTCGCCCTTGCCAATGTCGACAGCGTCGACATAGTAGTAAAGGGCGTGGGCGGCCACGGCGCCTATCCGCATACTACGCGCGACCCTATCGTGCTGGGGTCGAAGATCGTGATGGCGCTGCAGACGCTAGTCAGTCGCGAACGCGATCCGCAGGACCCTGCTGTCGTTACGGTCGGCAGCTTCCGTGCCGGGGCCAAGCACAACATCATTCCCGACGAAGCAACGCTGTTGCTGACGGTGCGAAGCTATTCCGATGAAACTCGCGCGCAATTGCTCGACGGCATCAAGCGGATTGCGCGAGGCGAGGCCATCGCATCGGGTATCCCGGAAGACCGGATGCCGGTAGTGACGATCAAGGACGAATTTACGCCCGCGACCTATAATCCGCCCGAATTCGCGCAGGAAATCGCCGCACTGTTCAAGGGGCACTTCGGGGCCAATCGCGTCGTTCAGGCACCTGCGGTTATGGGCGGCGAAGATTTCAGCCGCTTCTATCGCGAGGACAAGACAATCAAGAGCTTCATCTTCTGGGTGGGCGGCGTTCCCGCGCCGATCATGGCGAAGGCAGCAAAAGGCGACGTCTCATTACCGTCCTTGCACAGCCCGTTCTGGGCACCTGAAGCAGAAAAAGTTGTGCCGACCGCCGCTGAAGCCCTGACGGTCGCTGCACTCGATATCCTGACGAAGAAATAGGGCGCTACACGCCGGGTGGTCGATCGGTGTCCACCTCGTCATGCGGGCTTACGCTGGGCGGTGCGTCGGGCGTAACGTCCTCCACCCGCGGCGGTGGCGGCGCCGCGCCGCCGGGAAAGAGCGCGGGCGTCGGATCGATCCCTTTTGGGTCGAGCATCGGCATGCCCGCCGACGGGGCGCTCGCAATCGCTACTGCGTTGGACGGCTCTTCGACAACGGGCTGCGCCATCTCGATCGGCTGTGGAGCGATTTGCTCCGGCGTGTTTTCCGTCATGGGCGCCATATCGGATGCCGTCTGTGCGTCGATATGTTTGGACGGGGTGTAGCGGCTGGCGACCATCGTAACTACCGGCGCCAGCAACAGAACGACGATAGCGAATTTCTTGTACATAACAGCCTGCGATCCGGTGCAATATGGCGCGTACCTTAGCCGCAAGATGGTGAATAAACCGTCACCGCGGTATTCTGGCCTCAATGACGGAGCGCACATACGAAACCCGCCGCCTGACCAAACGGTCATGCGACGGGTTCGCTTCCTCCCCAGGAAGATCGTGGGCTATGTTCAGCCGAGGCGGCCGAGCCGGTGATACAAATTGCTGAACTTTGCCGATTCCGGCTTGTCCTGAATTTTCTTGATGTAGTCGCCGATCGCTTCTTTCATCAGCGAAAAGTCTTCGGTCGAAAAGACCGCGCGTGAACGGGTGGGTTCGGTCATCGTCTTTCTCCTTGGCTCTGCAATCAGTCGTCAATGGGGCGCGGCAGCAGTCTGCGGCGTTGCACCCTGATTACGTCCCATGGAGCATAAAGGCGACAGAAGTTGTAAAAAATTGAAGTCAGACCGTCGAAGAATGCGTTCTCCATGTTGTCATTCTGTAAAGTTTGTGACATTGCTCCTGAATGGCTGGAAAACTATTGGCAGGACATGCAGTGCGTCGGCTGCGGCGCGGGGCGGGTTTGACGCAAGTTGCCCTTGCGGCGGCGCTCGACATATCGCCAAGCTATCTCAACCTCATCGAACGTAACCAGCGACCTTTATCGGCCGGTCTGATGCTTCGGCTGGCCGAACGGTTCGATTTCGACCCACGCGCATTGGGTGCCGACGAGCCAGGCGGCGGCATGGATGGTCTGCGTCGCCGCCTTTCCGATCCGATGTTCGCGGACCTCAACATCGACCGGACGGAAATAGAGGAATGGCTGGCCGCAGCGCCCGGCGGCGCCGAAGCTTTCGCGCGCGCCTTCGACCGCGCTGCGGAAGGCGGCACACGGGCCGTGGGTGAGGAAGCGGCGCCGATTGCGCTCGTTCGCCGTGAGATAGAACGCTGGCGCAATCACTTCGCCGATCTGGATGCGCAGGCCGAAGGCCTGGCCGACGAGCTGCGGCTGAGTTCCGGCGATCTGTACGGCGCCATTGCGGAGCGCCTTCGCGTCAAACATCAATTCGCTATCCGCATCTTACCTGCCAACGTGATGCCGGACCGCGTCCGCCGCCTCGACCTTCATGCCCGCCAGCTTCAGATTTCCGAAATGCTCGATGGCGCATCACGCTGTTTTCAGGTGGCCTATCTGCTCGCCGACCTCGAAGCGATTGCTGAAATCAATGCGTTGGTGACGGGCGCGGCCTTGGCAGATCGCACCGCCGAACGGCTGTTCCGGCGTCACCTCACTGGCTATTTCGCTGCCGCCCTGATGATGCCTTATGCGCGCTTCCTGCGGGCGTGCGAGGGCAGCGGCTATGACCTTCTCTTGCTCCAGCGCCGTTTCAACGCGGGGTTCGAGCAAGTGTCTCATCGCCTGACCACCTTGCAGCGGGTCGGTTCGCGCGGCTTGCCTTTCTTCATGCTCCGCATCGACCGTGCGGGGCAAGTATCGAAACGCTACGCCGGAGCCAGCGCATCGCTGCTCGTCGAAGCGGAGGGGCGCTGTCCCTTGTGGGATATCCACGCCGCCTTCGCCCGCCCCGGCGAAATCGTACGGCAAGTCGTGGCACTGGAAGATGGCGAGCGCTGGTTCACCATGGCCCGAACCGTTGCTGCTCAGGGCGCAGCGTTGCAGGGCGGCGGCGCGATGTTTGCCATCGCTTTGGGGCTGAAGGCGGAGTTCGCCGCCCCCTTGCTGTCGGCGCGCGGCATCGATTTGCAAGGCGGTGAGGCGCAACCTGTGGGGCCGGGCTGTTCCGCCTGCACGCGCGAACTTTGCGCACAACGCAGCGCGCCACCCAGAGGGCGGGCACTGCGTTTCAGCGACCGGGAGCGCGGGCTTTCTCCCTTTTCTTTCTCAGGCGACTGACGCCGCAGTGCACCCGACGGAACGACCGCTTCGCTCCATCGTTACCTTCTCTCCAGGGTAGCAGGAGACAATAATGACCGACAACCGTTCCGAACCGCGCGCACCCGATGCTCCCCTCCACACCACTACGATAATCGAAAAGCGCAGCAGCGGCGGAGGCATGGTCATATTGGCGATCATCGGTCTCGCATTGCTGTTGGCGGTTGGATATTTCTTCATGGAATCCAACAATCGTGAAGACGCAAAAAGCGATGCCGTAATCGGCGCTGCCAAGTCGGTGGACGATGCCGCGAGCAGCGTAGGCGATGCTGCCAAGGACGCAGCCAACAAGCTCAAAGACGAATAACCCAGCGTTTCGACCGCATTCTCTGGGCATTCAGCAAATCTTTGTGATTTTGCGCGACACTGCTTGCTATGTCGGGAATATTGACAGTCGGCTGTAAGGTGCAGCGTCTGTCATGTTCCCGCCTTTCGTTGTCGGCTTTCTGATGCCGAGAGCGAGGCAAGCAGGGAAGCGCGCGTCGCATGGTTCGGTTGTTCAAACATTATGTCCCCCACGCAGTGTTGCTGCTGGGCTTCCTCGATTTTGTGATGCTGTTAAGCGCTGCCGAAACCGGCTGGCTTTTGCGCGCGCATCAGATCGGCATGGATGTCGATTACATCGGCACCCGCATTGCGCCTCTCATGAGCTTTGCCATTGCGCTTCAGGTCGGCATGATCGCCGTTGGCGTGTATGGGACGGAGGCGTTGCAGTCGCTGCGCTTCGCCATGGCGCGCCTCATCGTCGCGATTTCGCTCGGCGTGATCTTCCTGTCGGTCATGCATTTCCTGCTGCCTGCGATGACGCTATGGCGGTCCAATTCGCTGTATGCGATGGGCTTTTCCTTCCTCTTCCTCATGGTCCTGCGCATGTTGCTGGGTTCGATGCTGGGCGGCGAAGGGTTCAAGCGTCGGCTTGTCGTGCTCGGCGCAGGCAATCGCGCGGAACGCATTCGTCAGTTGGAGCAGCGCAAGGGCGCCGGGTTCCTCGTCGTTGGCTATATAGGCATGAACGACGGGCCTCAGGTGATTGCCGAAGCCATCAACCGCAGCGCGATCTATAATCTCGCGGACTTCGTTGTCCGTCTGGCGGCGACCGAAGTCGTCCTTGCCCTTGAAGAACGCCGCAATGCGGTTCCCATGTCCGATCTGTTGCGGATCAAGACGACCGGGGTTCACGTCAACGATCTCTCGACGTTCCTCGAACGCGAAACGGGCCGCGTCGACCTCGATAGCGTCAACCCAAGCTGGCTGATCTTTTCCGATGGCTTCTCCGCCGGTCGTCGGCTTTCGTCGATGGCAAAGCGCTTGTTCGATATGATCGCCAGCGCCGCGCTGCTCCTGCTCACCGGCCCCGTTATCCTTGTCGCTGCCATGGCTGTGAAGCTGGATAGCAAAGGACCTGCCTTCTACCGGCAAAAGCGTGTCGGCCTATACGGTCAGGAATTCTGGATCGTGAAGCTGCGCACCATGCGACTGGACGCCGAAGTCAACGGACAGGCCCAATGGGCGGAAAAAGACGATCCGCGGATAACCCGCCTTGGCTATTGGCTGCGCAAACTGCGCATCGATGAATTGCCGCAGACTTGGACCGTGCTCAAAGGCGAAATGAGCTTCGTCGGCCCGCGTCCCGAGCGCCGCCAGTTCGTCGAGGATCTGGAACAGCATCTGCGCTATTATGCCGAACGCCATATGGTGAAGCCCGGCATCACCGGCTGGGCACAGATCAACTATCCCTATGGCGCGTCGGTAGAAGACAGCCGCAACAAGCTGGAATATGATCTTTATTATGCGAAGAACTATACGCCGTTCCTCGATTTCCTGATCCTTATCCAGACGTTGCGGGTCATCCTGTGGCCCGAAGGCGCGCGCTGAGGTCGCGATGAACAGCCTGCTGCAACTCATCGGGGACGGGGGCCATGCTCTGGCTGCGGCTTTGTACGCAGCCTTGGCGATCTACATCCTGCGCGGCCATGAAGCGAAGCTGGAACGCAACCTGTTGTTCGCTGCGGTGGTGGCTACGTCGCTTTGGGCGTTGCACACGGCCTTCAGTAGTGTGACCGAACCACTTTCGGGTTTGTCGGAGAGCCTGCGTAACGGCCTTTGGCTGCTTTTCATGTTCGTCATGCTGCGTCATGGCGAAGGCAGCACAACCCGGCACCCGATTTCGATTACCTTTATCTACGGCGTTCTGGGCGGCGTGCTCGCCATGCAGACCGTCGCCGATCTGCTCCCCGACCTCTCGATGACAGCTTCCTTCCAATCGCTGGTCGTCCTCAGCTTGCTGCTGCGTATGATGTTTGCAATTGGTGCGTTGGTCCTGGTCCACAATCTCTTTACGATCTCCGCACCCGAGGGACGGGCGCGCATCGCCCTGGTCATGGCTGCGCTTGTTGCAATGTGGACCTATGATCTCAACCTGTATGGCATCGCTGGCCTATCCAACACCGATGCGTCTGAAATTTATGCGTTGAGGGGGATGGGGATGGCTATCCTTGCGCTTGTAATGGGCGTGGGGATGCGCGGGGGCGGTGAATGGCGCCTGCGGCTGTCACGCACTGTCGCGTTTCGGTCGCTTTCGCTGGTGGCTGTCGGGTTGTACCTCGTCGTGCTTGCCATCGTCATCGTTGCCATCGAATGGCTGGCTGGCCCCTATGCACGACTGATCGAAGTTGCCGCGACCTTTTCAGGATTGGTCGCGGCCTTGGTCCTGCTGCCATCCCAGCGCTTTCGCAGCCTGGTGAAGGTGCTGATATCGAAACATTTCTTCCAGCATCGCTATGATTATCGCAGCGAATGGATGCGCTTTGTCGACACCATCGGCGCGCCGGACGTGGATGCCGCCCCCATATACGAGCGCGTGGTCAAGGCTGTTGCGGACATAACGGAGTCGTCGTCCGCTCTGCTGCTGCTACCCGATGAGAGCGGCGCATTGACGGTTGAATGTGTGTGGAACTGGCCGGCGACCACCGTTCCCACCAAGGCGATGAACGCCGCCGACGCAGCAGGTCTCAAACGCACTGGCTTCATCATCGACTTCGACGAGTTGCGTAGCGGTGGCGGGTCGCGCGATGTTGCCCCGTGGATGATGTCCGACAGTGCCGTCTGGGCGCTGGTCCCCCTGATCCATTTCGACCGTCTGATCGGTGCCATCCTGCTTGGACGCCCGCGCGTCGACCGGCGGCTGGACTGGGAGGATTTCGATATGCTCCGCACGGCCGGGCGCCAAGTCGCAAGCTATATCAGCGAAGCGCAGGGGCAGCAGGCGCTGGAAGATGCGCGGCGGTTCGACGAATTCAACCGCCGCTTCGCCTTCATCATTCATGACGTGAAAAATCTCGTCAGTCAGCTTTCGCTGCTGTCGCGCAACGCCGAACGCCACGCAGACAATCCCGATTTTCGCGCCGACATGATCCTCACACTGCGCGATTCGGTGGGTAAGATGAACGATCTGCTCGCTCGCCTGTCTCAGCATAACAAAGGGCGGCAGGACGAACCGCGCGCCATCGACGTCTGCGCCGTCGCCAACGCTGTCGCCACCGCGCGAGCGCGCCAGCGCCTCGTCAAGGTAACCGGCAGCGCGTCGGACGCGATGGCCGATCCGCAACGGCTCGAACAGATACTGGTCCACCTTGTTCAGAACGCTATCGACGCCAGCGCGCCGGACGCGCCGGTCATTCTGCATCTGGGCACCGACGGCGACGGCGTTACCATACAGGTCATCGACCGTGGCACAGGCATGAGTGCCGATTTCATCCGCCGCGACCTTTTCAAGCCTTTTTCGTCGAGCAAGGCGGACGGATTCGGGATCGGCGCATTCGAAGCGCGCGAGCTGGCGCGCAGCATGGACGGCAGGATCGACGTGGAAAGCCGGGTAGGCGAGGGGAGCTGCTTCACGCTAACGCTGCCTCGCGCCCGATCGAACCACCATAGCACCTCGCAGGAAAGGGCAGCCTGATGGCGGACATGCGTCCCAAGCTCCTCATCGTGGAAGACGATTCCGGCCTGCAGCGGCAATTGCGCTGGGCCTATGACGACTATCGCGTTTTCATAGCAGGCGACCGGGAGGAAGCCATTGAGTTCATACGCACCGAAGCGCCCGATGTCGTCACGCTCGATCTTGGTTTGCCGCCAGATCCGGACGGCACGACCGAAGGGTTCGCGACGCTCGCGGAAATCCTGCAGATCAAACCCGATACCAAAGTTATCGTCGCATCCGGCCACGGCGCGCGGGAAAGTGCGCTGAACGCCATATCGGGCGGCGCATACGACTTTTATCAAAAGCCAATCGACATCGACGAACTCGGCCTGATCGTCAGCCGCGCATTCCACGTTCATGCGCTGGAGCGGGAGAATGCGCGGCTGGTGGAACAGCCTGCACTCGACAACCGCATATTAGGCCGCCTCATCACTGCCGCGCCGGAAATGCTCAAGGTCGCCCGGACGATAGAGCGCGTCGCCACCACGAACATCTCTGTCATGCTGCTTGGCGCGAGCGGCACCGGCAAGGAACTGCTAGCCCACGGCCTCCATGATGCCAGCAACCGGAACGCACAGCCGTTTGTTGCCATCAACTGCGCGGCCATTCCCGACACACTGCTGGAATCCGAACTGTTCGGCCATGAAAAGGGCGCGTTCACCGGCGCGGTAAAGACGACACCCGGCAAGATCGAAATGGCGCAGGGCGGCACGCTGTTCCTTGACGAAGTCGGCGACATTCCGTTGCCCATACAGGTTAAGCTCCTCCGTTTCCTGCAGGAACGGGTGATCGAGCGCGTCGGCGGACGCGATCCGATAGCCGTCGACACCCGCATCGTTTGCGCCACTCACCAGAACCTCGAAACGATGATCGCCGCCGGCACATTTCGCGAAGACCTCTATTACCGCCTCGCCGAAATCGTAATCGCAATCCCCACGCTCAAGGAACGCTCCGGCGATGCGGTCTTGCTCGCCAAACATTTCCTGACGCGCTTCGCCAAGGATATGAATCCTAGCGTCAAGGGGCTGGCCCCCGATGCATTGGCCGCGCTCGACGCATGGGCGTGGCCGGGCAATGTTCGCGAACTGGAAAACCGCATGAAGCGCGCGATCATCATGGCCGACGGCAAGCTGGTGACGGCGGCGGATCTGGACTTACTGCCCGGAGACGATGAAGGCGTTGAACTCATCAATTTGCGCGCTGCCCGCGAGATCGCAGACCGGCGCGCCATCCGCCGCGCAATCGCCCGGTCGGAGGGGAACATCTCCAGTGCGGCCAAGCTGCTCGGCATCAGCCGGCCGACGTTGTACGATCTTCTCAAGCAATATGAGATGCAGGCGTGAAGGCAAAGCGTCTTGCACTGTCGCTCGGCATCGGACTGGCGGCGACGGCGGCTCTGGTCGCGCCGATCCACGGACTGAGCGCGGGCAGCCGGGACGACGCCCGCCCGATGGTACAACGCGCGCTCACCGCGCTGGAGAAGGGCGACCCCCGCGTTGCCCGCGTCGAACTGATGAATGCCATCCGGGCCGATCCCAACTGGGCAACCGCGCGCGTCGCACAGGCGCGCGTTCTGCTAGCGCTGGGGGACGGGCTGGGGGCGAAGGGGCAACTTGATCGCTCCCGCGCGCTAGGCGCTTCGTCCGCTACCACCCGTCACCTTATGGCGCACGCTCTGCTGCTCAGCGGTGACCCAGAGCTTGCCCTCACCGAAGCACAGGCGGCGGATGTGCCTGCGGCATATGCCGCCTACGCCGCGCGCATCGCCGGATGTGCGCTTCAGGCGCAGGACAAAGTGCCCGAAGCCTTGGCTGCGTTCGACCGCTCACTCGAACTTGCGCCAAAGGACGCCGCGACATGGATCGACCTCAGCCGCTTTAGGATCGCCACGGGTGATCGCGCCAATGCGCTGATCGCCAGCGACCGGGCCATTGCACTGGCCCCCCGAAACCCGGGCGCCATCACTTTGCGCGCCGAACTGATCCGCGATCAATATGGCCCCGCGGCTGCGATCCCCTGGTTCGACCAAGCGCTGGCCATCGACGCAAACTATCTGCCCGCCCTTACCGAATATGCCGCCACGCTGGCCGACATGGGGCAGGCGCAGCGGATGCTGTCGCTCACCCGTCGTATCATCGCGTTGGATGGCAACAACCCGCGCGCTTTCTTCATGCAGGCCGTGATGGCCGCCCGTGCCGGGGACATGAATCTTTCACGCAGAATGTTGGCAAAGGTCGGCGACCGGCTCGACGGCCAGCCCGCGACGATGCTCCTGCGCGGCATCCTCCATCTGGAAAGCGGCAATGCCCAACTTGCGTCGGACCAGCTTGGCGCGCTTGTGGACCTGCAGCCGTTCAATTTCCAGGCGCGTCTCCTGTACGGTCGTGCTCTGTTTGAAGTAGGCCAGCCCGCCGAAGCAGACGCGATCCTCGGCCCGCTCGCAGCGCGCACCGATGCCGACACTTATACCGTGCTGCTTGCCGCGCGCGTTCGCGAAGCGCTGGGCGATAAAGTCGCTGCCGAAGCCTTGCTGGCCCGCGCCACTCGCCCGGATCGCGAACAGCCATCCCTGTTGCCGCTCGATCCCGATATCCCGGCACTAAGCGCGCTGGCCAACGCCGACCCTCGGGTAGCCGGCCGCAACATTTCCTATGTACGCGTGCTCCTTGCGAAAGGCGACACGAACACGGCCATCGCCCGCGCGACGATCCTGCGTAACGCCAATCGTGGCGCACCCGAAGCGCATGTGGCGCTGGGCGATGCGCTGGCGCAGGCTGGTCGCTGGGATCAGGCCGCACAAAGCTATGGCACCGCTGCTGATCTCAAATATACCGGCGACGTCGCCCTGCGCCTTGCAATGGCATGGAACCGGGCAGGGGAACCTGCACGCGCCGAACAGGCGTTATCGCTCTATCTCAGCCAGAATCCCAACAGTGTCGATGCCAATCGCCTCGCCGCGACCGCTTGGATGCGCGCCAATGACTGGAAGCGTGCGGCTATTGCGCTGGAGGCGGTTCGCGCGCGGATAGGGAACAACGATGCGTATCTGCTCACCGATCTGGCTTGGGCAAATCTGGGGCAGGGTGACGCCCCACGCGCGCTCACTTATGCGGCCCACGCCTATCGGTTGTTCCCTTCTGGGCCTGTGACGACCGATGCCTATGGCTGGTTGCTGTACAAGTTGCGCGGACCAAATCGCGCCAGCGTCGATCTGCTGGAAAAAGCTGTCGCGCTCGCGCCGGGCAACACCCTGCTGAGCGATCATTTGCGCACCGCCCAAGCGGCGCTATCCAAGAAAAGCTAAGCGTCTTCCCCGACCGACAGATCGTTCAGCGATACCCCGATCCGCCGCATCTGCGCGGCCACGGGCGGCCAGACATTCTCCAGGAAATGCGTACGTTCGGCGCGCCGCAGCTTACGCGAAGCCCCTTCGGCAACGAACATGCCGACGCCGCGCTTGACCATGATCAGCCCGTCGTCCTGAAAACTCTGATAGGCTTTGGCCACCGTCAGTGGATTGGCACCCTGTTGCGCGGCAAAGGCGCGGACGGACGGCAACATGTCGCCATCGCCATATTCGCCGTCCAGTATCGATGCGGAAATGATGTCGCGCAAGCGAAGGTAGACGGGTTTTGAATCATCGGCCATGACTGATGCAGTGCCATAATACAGCCCGTCACGTCAAGGCAATGATCGCTCCAAAGACATGTCTGAATGTGTCATTATATGTCCCAATTCATAACAACATTGTTATATTCTGGCCGCGGTCGCTCGTCTTGCGGACGTCCCGGCGTGCCTATGAATATAAACCCGGCGATCCGCTCCTCTGCCGTTCCAAAGCTGTCGCGCACCATATCGCTATAGGATGGCCAGCCGGTGAGCCAACCGCCCACAAAGCCGCTCGCATGAGTGGCGTTGAGCAAGTTCATTATCGCCGCACCGACCGACAACTCCTGCTCCCACAGCGGAATCTTGCTCTCCGCCTTCGGGCTGGACAATGCGACGACCAGTGTCGGTGCCTGATGCGCGAACTGATGCATCGCTTCGATCTCCAGCCGCCCGGCCTGCGGTTTATCCGCGCGATATGCACGCTCCAGCAGCGCCGCCAGCGCATCGCGCTGATCCTCGCGCACAATGACGAAGCGCCACGGCGCCAGCTTGCCATGATCCGGCGTCCGCGCCGCGACTTCCAATATGGTGCGCAATTGCTCCGCATTCGGTCCGGGCGCGGTCATGTCGCGCGGCTTGCCTGATCGCCGCGTTTGCAGCAGCGTCATGGGGGAGGATATATCGTTGAACATCGCTGCTAAATGGCTGGTCAATCCTCGCGACGCAAGCCTCCAGCGCGTTCCTTAACGAAACGATGTTGGAATTTTATTCCTCAATTCGGTAACTTTTTTGACACGCGAATTTTTTGCGCTAGGCTTCTGCCATGACAGGCCGCCTTTCGAGCTGGCTGCTATCGAATACAAAGAGGGTCTAACCGCATGGCAACGCAGTATAACCTTACTGACGATAAAAAGGGGACGTTGCTGGGGCATCCCCACGGTTTGTTCGTCCTGTTCTTCGCTGAAATGTGGGAACGGTTTTCCTATTATGGCATGCGCGCGCTGCTGATCTTCTACCTCACCAAGCATTTCCTGTTCGGTGACGACAAAGCCTATCTGATCTACGGTGCCTATACGTCGCTGGTCTATATCACGCCTGTCATCGGCGGATATCTGGCGGATCGCTATCTGGGCGCGCGAAAGGCCGTGTTGTGCGGCGGAATATTCATCGCCATCGGCCATTTCCTGATCGCTATCACCGAAGGACCATCGGGCCAGAGCGGCTATCATCTCAATGGCTTTTTCCTCGCGCTGTCGTTCATCATCATCGGCACCGGCTTTCTCAAGGCCAATATCTCCGTGATGGTGGGGGAGCTTTACCCCCGCGACGATATTCGCCGCGATCCGGCTTATTCGATATTCTACATGGGCATCAATGTCGGTGGAATGCTGGGACCGATCATCTGTGGCGTGCTGGGTGAAACGCTCGGCTGGGCATGGGGCTTCGGTGCAGCCGGGGTCGGTATGCTGCTTGGCCTCGTCGTATTCGTGCTGTGCAAGCCAACGCTCAAGGGGGCCGGTGAGCCGCGTAATCCGGTCGTGCTGGCGGAGCGCTCATCGCTTGAGCTAAGCAAGGAATGGACGATCTACGCCGCTTCGGCGATTGCGGTCATCGGCATATGGGGGCTGATCCAGTATCAGGATGTCGTTGGCTACGCCCTGCTGGTCTTCGCCTTCGCGACCGTCGCCTATATCCTCTATCGAATCTTCACGACCTTCGAACGGATCGATCGCGACCGAATCCTTGCGGCGCTGTTCCTGATCGCGCTCAACCCGCTGTTCTGGGGTCTGTTCGAACAGGCAGGCTCCTCGCTCAGCATCTTCACCGATCGTAATGTCGATCGTCATATCTTCGGCTGGGATGTGCCCGCGTCGGTATTTCAGTCCGTGAACTCGACCTTCATCATCCTGCTCGCGCCCCTGTTCGCCGTCCTGTGGACCTGGTTGGCTAAGCGCAGGATGGAGCCCAATACAGCTGCCAAATTCGGCATCGGTTTGCTGCTCATCGGCTTTGGCTTTCTCGTTCTGGTCGGCGGCGCAGTCGCGGCAGGGGCGGACCTGACTCCCGTCATCTTCATCTTCGGCATCTACCTGCTGCATACGATGGGCGAGCTTTGCTTTTCACCCGTCGGCTTATCGGCCATGACGCGCCTCAGCGTCGGCGGCATCGCCGGTCTGATGATGGGCACGTGGTTCCTCGCAACGGCGGCGGGCAATTTCGTGGCGGGCCTCATCGCGCGGGCAACCGGCGGCGAAGGCGCGGGGCCGGAAAAGGTGCTGGAAGTGTATACCCGCCTCGGCTGGGCGGTCATCGTCGTGGGCATATTGGTGATACTTGTATCGCCCATCATCAAGCGGATGATGCACCTTGATACGTTGACGGACACCGGGCCGCTCGCGGGTCAGAAAGAAATCGGAGAACCGGGGGCAGCAGGGCTCGCCGCCGGCAAGGAGACATTGTGATGCGTACCGCTTATCTCGGTCTGACGGCGGCGCTGGCGCTGACTGCCTGCACCGGCACAACGCAAGCGCCCAAAAGCGCCAGCAGCAACACGCCCGGACCCTCGACCGCGCCGGAAAATCCCTTCCCCTCGACCTACACGCCCTATCCCGGCGTACCGACGGTCATCAAGGGTGCCACCATCCTCGATGGCGAAGGCGGCAAAATCGAAAATGGCGTCGTGTTCCTTTCGGGAGGCAAGATCACGGCAGTCGGCGGACCGGACACCCCGATCCCTGCGGACGTGACAGTATTCGATGGCACCGGCAAATATGTGACGCCCGGCGTCATCGACATTCACAGCCATCTGGGCGACTATCCGTCTCCTTCGGTGCAGGCGCTAAGCGACGGTAACGAAGCTACTGGCCCCGTTACCGCCGACGTCTGGGCCGAACACAGCGTATGGCCGCAAGACCCGGGATTCTCCCGCGCGCTTGCCAATGGCGGCGTGACTGCGCTGCAAATCCTGCCCGGTTCCGCCAACCTCTTCGGCGGTCGCGGCGTGACGCTCAAGAACGTCTATGCCCGCACGCAGCAAGGCATGAAGTTCCCCGGCGCTCCCTACAGCCTCAAAATGGCCTGCGGTGAAAACCCCAAGCGCGTCTACGGCAGCAAGGGCCGCGAACCCAGCACCCGCATGGGCAACATCGCCGTGGACCGACAGACCTGGATCAAGGCCCGCGAATATCAAAAGAAACGCGCCGCCAACAAGGAACAGATGCGCGACCTGTCGATGGAAACGCTGGCCGACGTGCTGGAAGGCAAGATCCTCGTCCAGAACCACTGCTATCGCGCTGACGAAATGGCCAATGTCATCGATATGAGCAAGGAGTTCGGGTACAAGGTAACCGCCTTCCACCATGCCGTCGAAAGCTACAAGATCGCCGATTTGCTGAAAGCCAACAACATCTGCTCGGCAATGTGGGCCGACTGGTATGGCTTCAAGATGGAAAGCTATGACGGCATCCGCGAAAACATCGCTCTGGTCCAGAACGCCGGTGCCTGCGCCATCGTCCACAGCGACGATGAAAACGGCATTCAGCGTCTCAATCAGGAAGCGGCCAAGGCCATCGCCGCTGGCAAGCGCATGGGCATCAACATACCCGAAGAAATTGCGTGGGAATGGCTAAGCTATAACCCTGCCAAGGCAATGGGCATCGCGGATCAGACCGGCAGCCTCAAGGTTGGCAAGATGGCCGATGTCGTGTTGTGGAACGGCAACCCATTCAGCATCTACACCCGGCCCGAACGGGTCTGGATAGACGGCGCACTGATGTACGATGCCAACGATCCCAAACGTCGCCCCGTCAGCGACTTCGAACTGGGCCAGATCGGCGCGGGAGACACCAAATGAGCCGCAAGTTTCTTTCCGCACTGGCCGGGGCCGCTGCCCTCGCTGCCTTCGCTACCCCGGCGATTGCGCAGACCATAGCCATCACCGGCGGCAAACTCGCCATCGGTGACGGTTCAGAAGCCATAGAGAACGGCACCGTCGTCATCGTGAACGGCAAAGTCACGGCGGCAGGCGCAAACGTCGCCATCCCGGGGGGCGCGCAACGCATTGATGCTAGTGGACAATGGGTCACACCCGGCATCATATCGGGCTTTTCGCGTGTCGGCTTAGTGGAAGTCGAAGCAGTCGAATCTACTAACGATACCGAAGCGAACAAGTCGCCTTTCTCTGCCGCCATCGATGTGTCCACCGCGATCAATCCGCTCGCCAATCCCATCGCGATCAGCCGCACCAGCGGCGTCACCCGCGCCGTCGTCGTCCCGTCGGCGGGAAACAGCATCTTTGCGGGGCAGGGGGCCGTCATCGACCTCAGCACCGACATGGATGACGTGACGCAACCTCGCGCCTTCCAATATGTCGAACTGGGCGAAACCGGCGCAGCCAAGGCCGGTGGCAGCCGCCCCGCCGCGCAACTGATGTTCCGCACATTGCTGGAAGAAGCGCAGGATTACGCCCGCAACCCTGCGGCTTATGACGGACGCTCGAAGGACAATCTGCTCCTGCGCGTCGATGCGAAGGCGCTATTGCCCGTCATTCAGGGCAAGGTGCCGCTGCTCGTCCATGTCGAACGCGGCCCCGATATCCTTGGCGTCATCGCACTGCGCAAGGAATTTCCGACACTCAAGATCGTACTGGTCGGTGCAGCCGAAGGCTGGCGCGTGGCGCGCGAAATCGCCGCTGCCAAGATCCCGGTCATCACCGCTGGTCTCACCGATCTGCCCGCCAGCTTCGAAACGCTTGCCGCCACGCAATCCAATGTCGGTCGCATGGTGGAGGCAGGCGTTCTCGTCGCCCTCGGCCTGACGGACGGCAACGACGCCGTCCAGCTCCGCTGGGCCATGCAACAGGCAGGCAACATGGTCGCGCTGCAGAAGATCCCCGGCGCCACCGGGCTAAGCTGGGGACAGGCACTCCGGGCTATCAGCTCCGCGCCCGCCGAAGTGATGGGCATGGGCGACCGCATCGGTTCGCTCAAGCCCGGCCGCGCAGGCGATGTGGTGATTTGGGACGGCGACCCGCTGGAACTCATGTCCGCGCCAACCGCCGTCTTCATCGACGGCAAGCAACAGCCGCTGGAAAACCGCCAGACCAAGCTGCGCGACCGATATGCGACGCCCACGCCGGGCGCACTGCCCAAAGCCTACGATCGCTAAACGACGCGCGGCGGCGTAGGCTTCCTACGCCGCCGCGCCGCGCACCCGCAGCCAATAGGCCCGCACGTCGCGCCGCAATTCGCCAGCGCACAGATACAGCGCGATCACATTGGGGATCGCCATCAGGAAAAAGCTGCAATCGACGATGCTGATGACCCGGCCAAGGTCAATGACGGCAGCGGGCGGCAAAGCGACGATGTAGAGGATCTTGTAAGTCATCTGCGTGCGCGGCTTATGCCCGAACAGATATCCCCACGCCTGCAACCCGTAAAAGCCCCACGCCACCAAAGTCGAATAGGCAAACAGCACCACTGCTACCGCCAGCACATAGGGAAACCACCCTGCGACTCCCGCAAAAGCGGCGGTCGTGATGTTGATCCCTTCCAACCCCGTGTTCCACGTTCCCGCAACAACCAGCGCCAACCCGCCGAACGCACACACGATCATCGTGCCGAGCAACGGTTCCAGCAACGCCACCATCCCCTCTGACACCGGCTCATCCGTCCGCGCAAGGCTGTGCGCCATTACCGCTGAGCCGACGCCTGCCTCACTGGCGAACACCGCGCGCCGCATCCCCGCCACGAACGCGCCAACGGCACCCCCGGCGGCAGCCGTGCCATTCCACGCACCATCCCATATCTGCGCGAGTGCCCCCGGTATCGCACCGGCATTCAGGATAAGGATCGCGAACACGCCAATCAGATAGACGGCAACCTTGATCGGCGTCAGTCGGCTCGCCACGCGGCCCAGCCACGCCGCGCCGCCCAAAGTCACGAGCGACACCGCCAGCGCAAGCCCGATCCCATACACCCAACCATTGGTAAAACCTGTAACCGCAGAGACCGCCGCATAGCTCTGGTTCACCTGCACCATCGGGATAGCGCCGAACAATGCGAAGAAGGCATAAAGTGCGCCAATCGCGAAACCGAAACGCGGCCATCCCTTGCGCGCCAATACGGCTTTCAGCACATACATCGGCCCGCCATGCGCGTGGCCCCATTCATCCATCACCCGATATTTGAGACCCAGCGTGACCTCAGCCATCTTCACCGTCATCGCGAACCAGCCGATCACGAACATCCAGAGGATCGCGCCCGGTCCGCCCATGGTCAGCGCTACCGCCACGCCAGCAATATTGCCGAGGCCGATGGTCCCCGCCAGCGCCGTGGTCAGCGCCGCAAACTGGCTGACGTCGCCCTTCGCTTCGCCTTCGCGCGGTTGTGTGCGCAGCACCTGGAAAGCATGCCCCACTGCCCGCATATTGGGAAAGCCCAGCCAGACCGTGAAGAACAACATCGGCAGCGCGAGGTACAGCACGATCAACTCGATCTGTACGCCCAGCACGGGTATCTTGAAGAATACGGCGGCAGAGAGCGCGTCTACGGCGCGGTTGAACGATTCCATGCGTCATGAATGGCGGCGTGGTGGTGGATTGTCGATCCGATTTCGGTATAGGCTTGCACCTTGATCCGACGACACATTTTGCGGAGCGTCCATGAGCAGGCAATATTTCGGCACAGACGGTATTCGGGGCCGCACCAATGCATGGCCGATGACGCCCGAACTGGCGATGAAAGTCGGGATGGCGGCGGGCACGCATTTCTTGCGTGGCAGCCACCGCCATCGTGTCGTGATCGGCAAGGATACGCGCCTGTCGGGCTACATGGTCGAAAATGCGCTGGTGGCCGGGTTCACGGCGGTCGGTATGGATGTGGTGCAATTTGGTCCGATACCGACGCCTGCCGTGGCGATGCTCGCCCACTCGATGCGCGCCGATCTTGGCGTGATGATCTCGGCCAGCCACAATCCCTATTTCGATAACGGCATCAAGCTGTTCGGTCCCGATGGCTACAAGCTGTCTGACGAGGACGAACTGAAGATCGAGGCGCTGTTGAAAGGCGACATAGCCCTCGCGCCTTCCGCAGACATCGGTCGCGCCCGCCGCGTTGAGGATGCGCGCGGTCGCTATATCCACGCGGTCAAATCCAGCTTCCCGGCGGAGTTGCGGCTCGACGGCATGCGCATCGTCGTCGATTGCGCCAATGGCGCCGCCTATCAGGTTGCGCCCTCCGCTTTGTGGGAACTGGGTGCGGAAGTGATCGCGGTGGGAGTCACCCCCAACGGCATCAACATCAACGATGGCTGCGGATCGACTGCGCCGCTCTTGTTGCAGGAAACCGTACTGTCGTCGGGCGCGGATATCGGCATCGCGCTGGATGGCGACGCGGATCGGCTTATCGTCGTCGATGAACAAGGCAAGATCGTCGACGGCGATCAGATCATGGCGCTCATCGCCGCCAATTGGGCACGCGAAGGCACGCTGCGCGGTGGCGGCCTCGTCACCACGGTCATGTCCAATCTCGGCCTCGAACGCTTTCTAAGCGGGCAGGGGATCACGCTGGAACGGACCAAGGTTGGCGACCGTTACGTACTGGAACGGATGCGCGAGGGCGGCTTCAACGTCGGCGGCGAGCAATCCGGCCACATGATCCTGTCCGATTACGCCACCACCGGCGACGGCACCATCGCCGCGCTGCAGGTGCTGGCCGCACTCATCCGCAGCGGCAAGCCTGCCAGTGAGCTACTCCATCAGTTCGATCCCGTGCCGCAATTGCTCAAGAACGTGCGGTTTTCCGGCGGCAAGCCGCTCGAGCATAGCGACGTGCAACGCACCATCGCGCAGGCCGAAGCGGAATTGAAAGGGACGGGCCGTCTCGTCATTCGTCCGTCAGGCACCGAACCTGTCATCCGCGTAATGGCCGAAGGCGACAGCGAAACGCAAGTCAGGGATGTGGTCGACCGCATCTGCGCCGCTGTGGAAAAGGCGGCCGCCTGACATGCTTGAAATGCGCCCCGATTGCGAACGCTGCGGTACGGACCTTCCGGCCGACGCACCCGGCGCATTCATCTGCTCGTTCGAATGCACCTATTGCGCGCCTTGTGCCGAGGCGCTCGATGACCGTTGCCCCAATTGCGGCGGCGAACTGATGGACCGCCCGACCCGCTTCGGTCCCGCGCTCGCCAAAAATCCTGCCTCGACAACCCGGATGTTCAAGGGTTGACCCCGCGCATCCTGATTATCGCCGGGTCCGACAGCGGCGGCGGCGCGGGCATTCAGGCGGATATCAAGACCGTGACGATGATGGGCGGTCACGCAATGACCGCCATCACCGCCATCACGGCGCAAAATACGCTCGGCGTGCAGGGCGTCCATCCCATCCCGACGGCCGTGGTGATCGAACAGATCGAAAGCGTTCTCTCCGATCTCGGCGTGGACGCGATCAAGATCGGCATGATCGGATCACCTCAAACGGCCCATGCCGTCGCGGATCGCCTCGCCGGTCTGCGCGACATGCCTATCATCTTCGACCCCGTCATGGTTGCCACAAGCGGCGCGCTTTTGGCCGACAAGGCCACCGTCGCTGCGTTCGAGCGGTTGATGGGCATGGCCCTACTGATAACCCCCAACGTCCCCGAACTGGCGATGCTGACCGGCACCCCAATCGAAGATATCGATGCGCTGGAGGCTGCAGGCAATATCCTCGCCCGTCGCTATGGCTGCGCAGTGCTGGCCAAGGGCGGGCATCTTGGCGACCAGCCGCAGGATGACGCACCCAGCGTTCACGACTTGCTCATCCGCGCGTCGGGCGTATCGGAATATCGGATGCCGCGCATCGAAACCCGCCATAGCCACGGCACAGGCTGCACCCTCGCCAGTGCCATCGCGACAGGCATCGGTCGTGGCCTGACCATGGAAAATGCCGTCGACCGCGCCGAGGCATTCGTCGCCGGCGCACTGTTCAATGCACCCCAATTCGGTGCCGGTCACGGACCGATGGGCCACGCCATGGGCACCACGCCATTCTATCACACGTTGGCGTCCGTGAATGAACAGGGCTTCGATGCCACTGCCCTCGCTGCGCAATGGGACGACCGTGCCTGACTTCACGTTCGAAATGCAGCATCAGGGATATGTCGCGGGCGTCGATGAAGCGGGCAGGGGGCCACTCGCCGGTCCCGTGGTCGCTGCCGCTGTCATCCTCGACCCCGACAATTGTCCGCCCGGTCTCGACGACAGCAAGAAACTCTCCGCGCCCCGCCGCGCCGCGCTCGACATAGCGATCCGCGAGCAGGCCATTTGCTTCGGCATCGGCTCGGCCAGCGTAGAGGAAATCGACAGCCTCAATATCCTGTGGGCTACCATGCTGGCGATGACGCGCGCCGTTGATGCGCTCTCGCACAACTGCGTGCATGTGCTTGTCGATGGCAACCGCTGCCCCCAGTGGCGTCATGCCTCCACCGCCGTCGTCGGCGGGGACGCCCGCTGCCTCTCCATTGCCGCTGCCTCAATTCTCGCCAAGGAAGAGCGCGACCGGATCATGATCGCCGCCGCCCAAGCGCACCCTCATTATGGGTGGCACAGCAACAAGGGCTATGGCAGTGCCTTGCACCTGTCCGCGTTGCGAGAACACGGCCCGACACCGCTCCATCGTCGCAGTTTTGCGCCGGTCGCCCAGTTGCTGCTGCTATAGACGATAAAAATATCGTTGCGCTTGGCGATGAGTCTTTCGCGCCACACCACGACATATGGAGTCCTCGCGACTCGTCGGGACTCAACATGTCGTGGCTACCCTTTTCGTTCTCATGCGCTCGCTATAAATCGCCGAGTCGCGCCATAAGTTTTTGAACTTGACGGATTCCACGGAAAGACTCATCCCGGTTCCAACGAACGGGGGAACTATCAAATGGGCGTCATGGACCGCGTAATTTCGCGACCTAAAAAGGCTGTAACTGCTAAGGCACCTGCCGCCGCGCCGATCGAAGCCGATCGCCTGATCCGTGGGGATTGCATTGCCGAAATGGCGAAACTGCCCGACGCGAGCGTCGACATGATTTTCGCCGATCCGCCCTATAATCTCCAACTTGGCGGCGATCTTTTCCGGCCCGAAGGCGGGCGCGTGGATGCCGTCGACAACGACTGGGACAAATTCGACACGTTGGCAGCCTACGACCGCTTTACCGCGCTCTGGCTGGCGGAGGCGCGCCGCATCCTGAAACCCGATGGCACGATCTGGGTCATCGGCAGCTATCACAACATCTTTCGCGTCGGCGCGACGTTGCAGGATCAGGGCTTCTGGATTCTCAACGACATCATCTGGCGCAAGGCGAACCCGATGCCCAATTTCAAGGGCACACGCTTCACCAATGCGCACGAAACGCTGATCTGGGCCAGCCAGGGCGAAGACGCGCGCTACACCTTCAACTACAAGGCGATGAAGACTCTCAACGACGAGTTGCAGATGCGCTCCGACTGGGTGCTGCCGATCTGCGGCGGGCAGGAACGCTTGAAACGCAACGGGACGAAGGCGCATCCGACGCAGAAGCCCGAGGCCTTGCTCTATCGCGTGATGCTCGCCTGTACGAAACCGGGCGATATCGTGCTCGATCCCTTCTTCGGCACGGGCACCACCGGCGCGGTGGCAAAACGTCTGGGCCGCAAGTGGATCGGGATCGAGCGCGAGGACAGTTATATCGAAGTCGCATTGCAGCGGATCGAGGAAGCCCTTCCGCTCGATGAATCCTCACTCAGCATCATGCAATCCTCACGGCAAGCGCCCAAGGTCGCCTTCGGTACACTGGTCGAAACAGGCTATCTTACGCCCGGCGCCATCCTGACTGACGCAAAGCGCCGGTGGCAGGCAACGGTCAGGGCCGACGGATCGCTGGCAATCGGAACCGACACCGGGTCGATCCACAAGATCGGCGCCACACTGCAAAAGGCGCCCTCGTGCAATGGCTGGACCTTCTGGCACCATGAAACGAGCGAGGGCCTCAAGCCTATAGATACGCTGCGTCAAACCTATCTACTGGCAACGCAGCCCTAGGCCGCGCTTTACTTCGTCGCCGCCGTCGCATTCTGCGCGGCGGGCGACGCCGGCCTGTTGTCCAGCATTTCGGCCGCTTGGTTCAGCGCGCGCGCTTCGCTGGCCGACACCCCGCCTACGCCGTCGCCCGATGCGCCTTCTCCACAAGCCGCGAGCGCCAGCGGCAATGCGATAGTCAGAAGAAATCCTGCGCGCATATCGTCTCGTTCCTCACCAATTCACGGACCGCTATAACAAAAAAAGAGCCACCCCGTTGCCGAGGTGACTCTTTTTTTCCGTCATCCGTTACCGGACGACTGCGAATTACATCGCGTTCGAAGCGTTTACCGCGTTCGTGACGTTTGCTGCTGCGTTGGTCGCGTTCTCAGCCGCATTCATGGCGTTCTCGGCTGCGTTGGTCGCGTTTTCAACAGCTACGTTTTCAGCAGCGTTGTTGGTCGTGTTTTCAGCGCCACCGGAGCAAGCGGCAAGACCGAGCGAAGCGGCAAGAACGAGCGACAAAGAAATAGACTTGGACATGGGCAAACCCCTCTAAAGAAAAAACCGTGCAGACCCGCTAAATGGTAAAGCTCACCCCCCGAAGCCTGCAATCGCGATATCTACTGCCTTGGCGATAGTAACGCAATCCCTATCCTGCACTGCACAATATAATCGCGCTGCACCCCGCTGCCAAAGGCTTCGAGGCTGCGGGATTACGGATTGACGTATATAAAGAAAACTTTATATAGACGTTTTATGGCACTTTTGGACCTTTTTCACGCATTGGGTGACTCGACTCGCCTGCGTATCGTGCATTTGTTGCGCGCGATGGAGCTTGCCGTGGGGGAAATCGCGCAAGTTGTCGGGCAAAGCCAGCCGCGCGTTTCACGCCACGTCCGCATCTTGGTGGAGGCGGGGCTGGTCGAGCGGCGGAAGGAAGGAAACTGGGTGTTTCTCGCGCTCAATCGAGCGGAAAGCCTCGCTCCGCTTTTCGACCTGTTCGATGCCGTATCCTATTCCGATAGCGAAACTTTGTGGCAGGCTGCCGATCTCGCGCGTTTGGCCGCCGTCCGTAACGACCGGGCGCGCGCTGCCGACGAATATTTTGCGCAACACGCTGACGAGTGGGACGCGATACGGTCGCTGCACATTGCGGAGGATGAGGTCGAAGCGGCGATGCAAGCTATGCTGGCGGACCGCACGATAGGCCATCTGGTCGATATCGGCACCGGCACGGGCCGGATGATCCAGCTTTTCGGTCCCGATGCAGCGCAAGTAACGGCCATCGATCGCAGCCCGGACATGCTCCGTCTGGCCCGCGCGAAGCTGCCGGATGATGCCGCCGACAAATATCGCCTCCTCATGGGCGACTTTACTGCGCTTCCGTTGGAGAATGGCGCCGCCGACACGGTGATTTTTCATCAGGTGCTGCATTATGCGCAGGCACCCGAAACCGTCATTGCAGAAGCGGCGCGCGTTCTGGGTAGGGATGGCCGTTTGCTCATCGCCGATTTCGCCCCGCATCAGCGCGAGGAACTGCGCCTTCGCGATCAGCACGCGCGACTTGGCTTTTCCGATGCGCAGATGCAGGGCTGGTTTGCGGCGGCAGGTATAGAGATGGAATCGGAATGCACACTGCCCGGCGGGGAACTTACGGTAAAATTATGGTTGGGGCGCAGGCGCACGGCGAAAGTCGTGTCTATCGACCAGCGCGCTCTGGAAGGACGGACGGCATGACATTCTCGCTGGCTCAAATGGAAGAGGCGCGCCTCGCGCTCGACGTGCCGCTCTTCGCGGACCTGTCGGGCGACGCACAGGTGAGTTTTGAATTCTTCCCGCCCAAAAGCGAGAAGATGGAACAGCAATTGTGGAGCAGCATCGAGACGCTGGCGCCGCTTGGGCCGCGTTTCGTGTCGGTGACCTATGGCGCAGGCGGCTCCACGCGGGAACGTACCCACGCTACCGTTGCTCGTATTGCCAAGGAAACCGGCCTGTCTGCCGCCGCGCATCTGACTTGCGTCGGTGCGAGCAAGGATGAAATCGCGGAAGTCGCCGACGCCTATTGGCAGGCAGGCGTACGCCACATCGTCGCGCTGCGGGGCGATCCGCCGGTCGAGGGGCAAGCTTTTGCGCCCCATCCGCAAGGCTATGCCAGTGCTGCCGATCTCGTGTCGGGCCTCAAGAAATTGCATCCCTTCGACATTTCGGTCGCTGCTTATCCCGAAACGCATCCTGATGCGATCGATGCGCAAAGCGACCTCGACAACCTCAAGCGTAAGATCGACGCAGGCGCGAACCGCGCCATCAGTCAGTTCTTCTTTTCCGCCGACGCCTATTTCCGTTTCCGTGATGCTGCCGCGGCAGCGGGAATCGACGCAGAAATCGTTCCCGGAATCCTGCCTGTCTCCAACGTGCAGCAGACCCGCAAATTTGCGGCACTATGCGGCGCGGCTATTCCTGCATGGATGGACCGCCTGTTCGAAGGGCTGGACGACCACCCCGCCACCCGGCAACTTGTCGCCGCGACCATCGCGTCGGAACTGTGCCGGAAGCTGTATGCAGGCGGCGTGCGGCATTTCCATTTCTACACGCTCAACCGCGCGGAGCTCAGCTATGCGATCTGCCATCTGCTCGGATTGAGGCCCACAGCCGCCGCTGCTCCGAAAGAACTGGTAGCATGACCCCCTATGTCGTCGTTCCCGCGAAGGCGGGAACCCATCTCCCAACCTTGCATCTCTCGACAGCGCCGGAGATGGATTCCCCCCTTCGCGGGAACGACAATGTTACTGGATCGAGCACATTATCATGACCATCCGCGAAACATTCCTCGCCACCGCTCAGGAACGCATCCTGATGACGGACGGCGCATTCGGCACCGAAATCCAGAACTGGAAGCTCACCGAAGCGGATTATGCCGGCACGCTCGCTCTGGCGAAGGACCAGAAGGGCAATAACGACATCCTCGCCCTGACCAAGCCCGAAGTGCCCGAGAAGATCACGCAGGATTATCTCGACGCCGGGTCGGACATGGTCTCCACCAACACCTTCAGCGCGAACCGTATCAGTCAGGCCGATTACGCCGCTGAGCATCTGGTCGCGGAAATCAACATCGCCTCTGCGCAGATCGCCCGCCGCCTCGCCGATGCCGCCGCTGCAAAGGATGGCAAGCCCCGCTTCGTCGCGGGCGCCATCGGTCCCACGAACAAGACGCTGTCGCTTTCGCCAGACGTCAACGATCCGGGCTTCCGCGAAATCGACTTCGATGAACTGACCGCCGTTTATCGCGAACAGTGCGACGCGCTGATCGTCGGTGGCGTCGATTTCATCCTGATCGAAACCGTGTTCGACACGCTCAATGCCAAGGCCGGGATCATGGCCGCAATGCAGGCGGCCGAAGCTGCGGGCAAGGATGTGCCGATCATGCTCTCGATGACGCTCACCGACCTGTCGGGCCGCAACCTGTCGGGCCACACGGTCGAAGCCTTCTGGTACGCCGTGCGCCATGCCAAGCCCGTCACCATCGGCCTCAACTGCTCCTTCGGTGCCGAACAGCTTCGCCCGCATGTAAAGACGCTGTCGGCCATCTGCGACACGCTCATCATGGTTTATCCCAATGCGGGCCTGCCCAATGAACTGGGCGCCTATGACGAACTACCCGAAGAAACCGCCGCGCTGGTGCGTCAATGGGCGGTCGACGGGCAGGTGAACATCCTGGGCGGCTGTTGCGGCTCCACGCCTGCGCACATCGCCGCCATCGCGAAAGCCGTCGGCAACCTCCCACCCCGGACAATCCCCACGCCGCCAATCCGCACGGCGCTGGCCGGGTTGGAACCCATGTACATAGCCGCCTAACATATTCCCCTCCCACTTGTGGGAGGGGCTAGGGGAGGGCATGTGCGCTCCCAAAGAATTGACATTCCCTCCCCCGACCCCTCCCACAAGTGGGAGGGGAGTGAGAAACACATGAACCAGCCCACTACTGCCCAGTTCGTCAACATCGGTGAACGCACCAACGTCACCGGCTCTGCCAAGTTCAAGAAACTGATCATGGCGGGCGACTATACGGCGGCTATCGAGATCGCCCGGCAGCAGGTGGAAAGCGGCGCGCAGATCGTCGACGTCAACATGGACGAAGGTCTGCTCGACGCAGAGTTCGCGATGACGACGTTCCTCAAGCTGATCGCCGCCGAACCGGATATCGCGCGCGTGCCGCTGATGGTCGACAGCTCGAAATGGAGCGTCATCGAAGCAGGCCTCAAATGCGTCTCCGGCAAGCCCATCGTCAACTCGATCAGCATGAAGGAAGGCGTGGATGCGTTCCTCCATCATGCACGCCTCTGCATGGCCTATGGCGCAGCCGTCGTGGTCATGGCGTTCGACGAAGTCGGCCAGGCCGATACGCGCGAGCGCAAAGTCGAAATCTGCAGCCGTGCCTATGAATTGCTGATGGAAATAGGCTTCCCGCCCGAAGACATCATCTTCGATCCCAACATCTTCGCGGTCGCCACGGGGATCGAGGAGCACAACAACTACGGCGTCGACTTCATCGAAGCATGCAAGGAGATCAAGGCGCGCTGCCCGCATGCCCATATTTCAGGCGGGCTGTCGAACCTCTCTTTCAGTTTTCGCGGCAACGAACCTGTGCGCCGGGCGATGCATTCGATCTTCCTGTATCACGCGATCCCCGCGGGTATGGACATGGGCATCGTCAACGCGGGGCAACTCGACGTGTACGACACCATCGACCCGGAACTGCGCGAAGCCTGCGAAGACGTCATCCTCAACCGCCCGCAACGCAATCCTGACGTCACGCCCACAGAGCGCCTCGTCGATCTGGCCGAGAAATTTCGCGGCACCGATGCCGTTGCCGAAAAGGCCGTTGAGGAATGGCGTGGCTGGGCCGTGGAAAAGCGCCTCGAACATGCCTTGGTCAAGGGCATCGACATGTATGTGGTCGAAGATACAGAGGAATGCCGCCTCAAAACGGTAAAGCCCATCGAAGTCATCGAAGGCCCGTTGATGGACGGCATGAACGTTGTCGGCGACCTGTTCGGGTCGGGCAAGATGTTCCTGCCGCAGGTCGTGAAATCCGCGCGCGTCATGAAGAAGGCCGTCGCCCATCTGCTCCCTTATATCGAGGCCGCGAAGGAACCCGGCGCGAAGGGCAAGGGCAAGATCATCATGGCGACCGTAAAGGGCGACGTGCATGATATCGGCAAGAACATCGTCGGCGTGGTGCTGCAGTGCAATGGCTTCGATGTCGTCGATCTTGGCGTCATGGTGCCGTGGACGACGATCCTGCAGGCCGCGAATGAGAACAACGCGGACATGATCGGCCTGTCCGGTCTCATCACCCCATCGCTCGACGAAATGGTCACCGTCGCCGAGGAAATGAAGCGTCTGGGCATGACCATGCCGTTGCTGATCGGCGGCGCGACCACGTCGAAAGTCCACACGGCATTGCGTATCGCGCCGGCCTATGAAGGCCCGGTCGTCCACGTCCTCGATGCCAGCCGCGCCGTCGGCGTTGCTACAGCGCTCGTCAGCGAAACGCAGCGCGACGATTTCGTCGCGAAGGTCGCCGACGAATATGAACATGTCCGCATTGCCCGCGCGGGCAAGGGGCAAAGCGCGCTCATCAGCATTCAGGACGCCCGCGATAACGCCTTCGAAATCGACGAACGGCTGAAGCCACCCGCGCCGCTGAAACCCGGCATCCATGCGTTCCCAGACTGGGATCTGGCCGACCTGCGCGAGTATATCGACTGGACGCCGTTCTTCCGCGCGTGGGAGCTTGCGGGCAACTATCCCGCGATCCTGACCGACCCCGTCGTCGGCGAAAGCGCGAGCAGCCTGTTCGCCGATGCGCAGAAGATGCTCGACACCATCATCGCGGAAAAATGGCTGGTGGCAAAGGGTGTCGCCGCACTCTGGCCCTGCCGCCGCGAAGGCGATGACGTCATCATCCATGTCGAGGATGAAACGCACATCCGTATGCCGTTCCTCCGCCAGCAGATCGCCAAGCGGGAAGGGCGCGCCAACATGTGCCTTGCCGACTTCATCAGCCACGATGGCGACTGGATCGGCGGTTTCGCAGTGACGACAGGCCATGGCATCAACCCGCATCTGGCGCGGTTCAAGGCAGGCTATGACGATTATTCGGACATTCTGCTGAAAGCACTGGCCGACCGCCTCGCCGAAGCCTTTGCCGAGCGTCTGCACAAGCATGTCCGCACCGATCTGTGGGGCTATGCGGCGGGCGAGCAGCTCGATAACGAAGCTCTGGTTCGGGAACAATATCGCGGTATCCGCCCGGCTCCCGGCTACCCTGCGTGCCCGGACCACAGCCACAAACCGATCCTCTTCAAGATGCTGGACGCGGTCCACAACACCGGCATCACCCTGACCGACAGCTTCGCGATGCTGCCGACCGCCGCCGTCAGCGGTTTCTACTTCGGCCACCCCCAGTCGGAATATTTTGGCGTCGCCCGCGTGGGTCGCGATCAGCTTGAGGAATATGCCGAGCGGCGTGGTGTCGACATTGCCACGGCGGAACGCTGGCTGCGCCCCAATCTCGACTGATAGAATGATGGTTAAGCCGTTGGCGGCGTCATAGCCTCCTGCGCTATGGCGGCGGTCATGAAAATGCCCGCAATCGCTTTGACCGTCTTGGTCGCCCTCGGATCGACTGCCCTTGCGCAGCAACGCAGTGGCCCGTTCACGATAGCGGAAAGCGGCGCCGGATATGGCAGTCTGGCCGATGCGGTCAACGCTATCGGCGCAGGCACGGGTACCATCGTCATCGCCCCCGGCACCTACCGCGATTGCGCCGTTCAACTCGGCGGCACCATCACCTATCGCGCCGCAACACCCGGCACCGCCGTCTTCGATGGCGGCATCTGCGAGGAAAAGGCCGCTCTCGTCTTGCGTGGCCGCGCCGCCCGCGTCGAAGGCATCGTGTTCCAGAACATGCGCGTCCCCGATGGCAACGGCTCCGGCATCCGCCTCGAACAGGGCGACCTCGACGTCACCAACGCCATGTTCCGCAACAGTGAGGAAGGCATCCTCACCCATGACGATCCCGCCCACGCCATCCGCATCGACCAATCTACGTTCCAGCGCCTGGGCCGCTGCGACCGCGATTTAAGCTGCGCCCACAGCATCTATGTCGGCCATTACGGCAGCCTGACCGTAACCCGCTCCCGTTTCGAAGCGGGCAATGGCGGCCACTATGTCAAAAGCCGCGCCAACAGGGTGAAGATCGACGACAACAGCTTCGACGACAGTAAGGGCCGCCTCACCAACTACATGATCGACCTGTCCAACGGATCGGCAGGCGCGATCACCGGCAATGAAATGGTGCAGGGCAAGGACAAGGACAACTGGTCCGCCTTCATCACTGTCGCCCCGGAAGGCCGCGAGCGCGACTCCTCCGCCCTGTCAGTCAGCGGCAACAGCGCATCCTTCGCACCAGGCATCCAGCGCCAGAGCACCTTCGTCGCCAACTGGACCGATGATGCGGTACGCATCGGCCAGAACAAGCTGGCGGCCGGCGTGAAAATCACCGACCGCCGCTGACCTTACTTCGCCGCGCAGCTATCTGCCGCGCTGGCATCGATATCCAGGCACCGCCCATCGATCTCACCCTTGGGCACCGCAAGACCGATCTGCGCTGCCAATGTCGGCAGGATATCCACCGTCTCCACGCCCAGTGGCTGTTCGAACGGCACGATGCCCTTGCGCCAGAACAGGATCGGGACGCGGCGGTCATAATCCCACGGGCTGCCATGCGTCGCGACATAGCCCTTAGTCGGATCGGGGATCGGCGTAACCCGCGGCTTCAGCATCACAAGAAAATCGCCGGAGCGCGGCGCATAGAAACTCGCCCGCGCTTCCTGAATCAGCGACCAGCGTTCGGGCGGACCCGAAGGCGAAGGGGTGGCTGCGATCTGATCCTTGGTGAACACCACCTCGACCTGCGGATTGGCGCGGATCATCGCGAGCGCTTCGGCCTGCACCTTTGCGCGCTGTGCGGGCGTCAGCGTCTTCGACACATAGAAATCGCCCGCTGCGCCGTCGCCATACAGCACTTGCCCGGTCAGCCCCAGCTTGGCGCCGATCGCATCGCTTAGTGCTTTAGGGCCTAACGCCGCATCCACGCGCTGCGCATCGGGAATGCCATGCTCGCGATTACGCTCCGGCAGGTCATGCCCGCCATGGTCGGCGGTGAGCACCACTTCGTAATCCACGCCGCTCTTATCCAGCCGTTCAAAAAACGCGCCCAACTCACGGTCCACGGTCGCAAGCTGCAGGCACATTTCGGCGCCTTCGGTCCCGTAAGTATGCCCCACATAGTCGGTCGCCGACAGCCCGATGGAGATGATATCGGTCTGCGCCTGCTTGCCCAGCTCCATATTCTCGATCAGCGCAGCGGCAAGCACCAGCGTCGCTGCATCCTGCTCAGGCGATGCGCGAAACGCCTTGGTATCGCCAGCAATGCGCGCGAAATGTCCCGTGCCGACCGATTTGCCGCCGCCAATGCTAACCGCCACGTCCTTGGGCTTGCAGAAATCGGGCAGCTCCATCGCCGGACGGTCCTGCGCGACCAGTTTTGCGATGCCCGCATTCACCTGCGCCACCAGCGGCGTTTCGGCTACGCCTTTGTAGCTCACATAACTCTTGCCGCCCCACCACCAGATCTGGTCCGTGGTCGGCCCACCCATCATGATCGCCGCGCGATCCTTGCCCGCCACCGACACCACCCGCGTCGCCGGATTGGCCTTCTTCATCCGTCCGCCCAGCGTGGGCACCAGCAAATGCTTGGGCGAAGCGACATAATCGCCGCTGCTGCTACCCGGCTGTGTCTCGTCTTCCGCGCAATAGACAGCCTTGTCGTCGCGCGCGATCGACAGGTCGAAATAGGTATTGGCGATGATGCCCGTGCGCGAAGGGCGGCTGCCGGTCAGGATCGTGCTATGGCCGGGGCAGGTCTCGGTCGCGGCATGGCTTTGATAGCCGCGCGGGAACACGACGCCTTGCTCCATCCGCTTGAGACCGCCCGTGAAATGCTGGCGATATTCTTCGAACAGGTCGCCCGAAAACTGGTCCATCGAAATCGCGACGATCAGCTTTGGCGCAGAGGCGACCTCTTGCGCAGGTGCGGGCGCAGCCGCCAGAGCAAACGTCAGGACAGCAGTGGAAGCGAGAGTGAAACGGCGCAAAATGGAAACTCCTCGATCGATCGTGCCGAACCTAAACAGGGACAATGCCAAAGTCCCTTCTTTTATGCCCGTAACATCAGTAAAGCGCACTCAGTCGCGCCGGATGACAGGAGGATCGGCACCTGTCGCCACACCGCGTATGAAGGCTCCCATGCGAATCATTTATGTCCTGTTGATGACGCTGGCGACCTTATTCGTCACCATGCCTGTCGCTGCGCAAATCGGCGCGTTCGGGGGCAGCGAACCCAACATCGCTGCCAGGCTGGAGGCAGAGAGCGCAGCCCCCGCGCCGGGCAAACCGCTGACCATCGCCTTCGTCATGACGCCAAAACCGGGCTGGCACGGCTATTGGGAAAATCCCGGCGATGCAGGTATCGGCATGACCGTTAAATGGACGCTTCCGTCCGGTGTCACCGCTGGGCCGTTGCGCCATCCCGTACCCGAAACGCTGATCATCTCCGGCCTGATGAATTATGTATATGAGGGGCGTTATGCCATCCTCGTAACGTTGAATATTCCCGCGACCATGAAGCCGGGCGATCTGCTCCCGATCCGCGCGCGCGGCGACTGGCTCGCTTGCACCCGCGAAATCTGCGTACCCGGCGGCGGCGATCTGTCGCTCGACCTGCTGGTCGGCGACGGCAACATTGCCCCGGCCAGTCGCGCGGCGTTCGATGGCTATCGCGCCCGCCTGCCGCGCGCCTTGGGCAGCGAAGCGCGCTACGCGATCCAGAACGGCCAGTTCCGCCTCGCCATTCCCTATCCTGCAGCGTCCCCGATTGCCGACGCCTATTTCTTCCCGTCGAAGGATGGCGCGCTTGCCTATGCCAGCCCGCAAAAGGTCAGCCGTAATGGCGATACCGTCATCATCGAAGCCAAGGCCGCCGGAACATCCGCTCCCGCCACGGTCGAAGGGATATTGCGCACCGGCGATCATGTCGGCTTCGCGATCCGGGGCGCACCCGGCGCAGTGCCATCTGCCGGATCGCAAGCCTCCGGCAGCGGCGCCACCGCGATCCTCCTTGCGCTCGGTGGCGCTTTGCTTGGTGGCATCCTGCTCAATATCATGCCCTGCGTCTTCCCGATCCTCAGCCTGAAGGCATTGAGCTTAGCCAAGGCAGGTGGCGACCCCCGCGCGGCGCGGCGCGAAGCGGTGGCCTACGCACTGGGCGTCGTCGTGACGTGCCTTGCCTTGGGCGGCGCCTTGTTGGCGTTGAGGGCAGGGGGCGCATCGGTCGGCTGGGCGTTCCAGTTGCAGGACCCGCGCATCATCCTCGTCCTGCTGCTGCTTGTAACCGCCATCGCCTTCAACCTCGCCGGATTGTTCGAATTGCGCGCTATCGACGCGGGCGGCGCACTTGCAGGCAGAGGCGGAATACAGGGGAGCTTCTGGACCGGGGCACTTGTGGCTTTCGTCGCTACGCCCTGCACCGGACCGTTTATGGGGGCCGCGTTGGGCGCTGCGCTCGTCTTACCGCTTGGCGCGGCGCTAGCGATCTTTGCGGGGCTTGGCCTCGGTCTGGCGCTGCCGTTCCTTGCCATCGCCTTCATCCCCGCAATCCGCGCACGGATGCCCAAGCCCGGCCCGTGGATGAAGCGTTTTCAGCGCATCCTTTCCATCCCCATGTTCCTCACCGCGCTCGCGCTGGCATGGCTTCTGGGGCAGCAGGTCGGCACCGGCGGCATGACCATCGGCATAGCCGCAGCGATGGCCACCGCGCTGTTGCTCTGGTGGCTCGGCGGACGACAACGTGCTGGATCGGGTGGCGTCTGGATTGCGTCCGTTGCCCTTGCCGTGGTGCTGGCAGGTGCCATCGCTACGCTTCCCCGCACCGGCGAAGCACGCGAAGCCAAGACGGAAGGCAATGCCGTCGCCTTCGATGAAGCTCGCCTTGCGCAATTGCGGGCGCAGGGCAAGCCCGTGTTCCTCTACTTCACTGCCGACTGGTGCCTGACTTGCAAGGTCAACGAAAACGCCGCCATCGAGCGCGCCGAAGTCGCCGATGCCTTCACCAAAGCCGGGGTCGTCACCATGGTTGGCGACTGGACCAACAGCGATCCCACCATCGGACGCTTCCTTGAAGGGCAGGGCCGCTCCGGCGTCCCCCTCTATCTCTTCTACCCCGCAGGGAAGGAGGCGCAGACCTTGCCTCAGGTGCTGACCCCCAGCACTCTCACGGCTCTCGTCAACTGATGGCCAAGCAGCGCGCCGATCAGATGCTCGTCGACCGCGGGCTGGTAGAAAGCCGATCCCGCGCGCAGGCGTTGATCCTTGCGGGCATCGTCTTCACCGGCGACCGGAAAGTGGAAAAGGCCGGGCAGCAGTTACCCGAAGACGCCCCCCTCGACGTGCGCGGGCGTGACCATCCGTGGGTCTCGCGCGGTGGCATAAAGCTTGCCCATGCGCTCACCCATTTCGCGTGGGAGGTGACCGGCGCGGTCGCGATGGACGTGGGCAGCTCGACCGGCGGCTTTACCGATGTCCTTCTTACCAACGGCGCCACCCGCGTCTATGCGGTGGACAGCGGCACCAACCAGCTCGCCTGGAAAATCCGCAACGATCCTCGCGTTGTCGTCCACGAACAGACCAGCGCCCGTATCCTCACCCCTGCGCATATCCCCGAACCCATCGACCTGTTCGTCTGCGACGCCAGCTTCATCGCGCTGGCAAAGGTACTCGAACGCCCGCTGACTTTCGCATCCCCCGAAGCGCGTCTTGTCGCCCTTATCAAGCCGCAGTTCGAAGCGGGGCGGGAGGAAGTGGGGAAGGGCGGCGTCATCCGCGATCCTGCCATCCACCAGCGCGTTTGCGATGCTGCCGCCGCATGGATAGAGGGCGCTGGATGGCACCTCGTCGGCATCGTCCCCAGTCCGATCACGGGGCCGGAAGGGAATGTGGAATTTCTCATGGCGGCTTCCCGCACGTCGCCCGTTGTTACGGTAACGTGAGGCACCATAACCGAATGCCGTAGTTGTCTCGCAATAAGAAGGACGTATAGCCTCAACCCATGCGACATTTATCGGTTTCCTGCGCGGCGGTGCTCCTGCTTGCGGCCTGTGGTGGTACAGCGGAAAAGCCCAAGCGCCCGCCTTCGCTCGTCGAAGTGCAACCGGTCGCCGCTCAACCCTTCGCTGACACCATCGAAGCCGTCGGCTCGGCCATCGCCAATGAACAGGTCGTGCTGTCTTCCCCCGTTACCGAGCGGATCGTCACCCTGAACTATAGCGACGGCGGCTATATCCGGCGCGGCGAAGTCATCGCGCGCCTCGCCCAGTCGCAAGAAGTTGCCGAACTCGCAGGCGCACAGGCCCGCGCCCGCGAAGCCACGCAACAGCTCGACCGCATCAAGCAACTGCGCCAGCGCGGCTTTGCTACCGGCTCCAGCCTCGATCTGCAGACCGCCACCGCCAATGCTGCCGCCGCCACCGCCGAGCAAGTGCGCGCCGCAATTAGCGATCGCATCATCCGCGCGCCCTTTTCGGGTTATCTGGGCCTGCGCACTGTATCCCCCGGGGCAATCGTCGCGGCAGGCACCCCCATTGCCACGGTCAGTGACATTTCGCGCATAAAGCTCGACTTCAACGTCCCCGAAACGCAACTGACCGCGCTGTCGAAGGGCCAATCGCTCATCATCACCGCGTCGGCTTATCCCGGTCGCACCTTTACCGGCACCGTGGCGACCATCGACCCGGTCGTCGATCCCGCCACCCGCGCCGTTGCCGTCCGCGCCATCCTGCCCAACACGGACAGAGCCCTCAAGCCCGGCATGCTGCTCACGGTCAAGGTGCTGTCCCGCCAGCGTCAGGCGCTTTCCGTTCCCGAACTTGCCATCGTCGGCGAAGGGCAGGAGCAATATGTCTATGTCGCTGACGGAGGCAAAGCCAAGCGCATCAAGGTCACCACTGGCACACGGCAGGACGGGCGCGTGGAGATATTGAGCGGCCTTGCGCCGGGTCAAAAAGTCGTCACCGAAGGCGTCGTCAAACTTGCGGACGGTTCGCCCATCCGGCTGGCGGGGGAAAAGGGTAAATCCTCCGGTGCAGCGGGCGCCGGTGGCGTCGGCAAAGCACGCTAAGGGGCCGGCGGAGTGCAGCTTTCCGACATCTCGGTGCGTCGTCCGGTCTTCGCGGCGGTTGTCGCGGTCCTCCTCTGCATCGTTGGCGTGGTGGGCTATTTCAGCCTGTCTGTCCGCGAATATCCCGACACAGACCCACCCGTCGTATCGGTGCAGACGGCCTATACCGGCGCAGCGGCCTCCGTCATCGAAACCCGCATCACGCAGGTTATCGAGGACGCCATCGCCGGGGTGCAGGGCATCCAGACCATCACATCGGACTCTCGCGACGGCCAGTCGAACATCAACATCGAATTCGATCCGACCCGCGACATCGACTCCGCCGCCAATGACGTGCGCGATCGCGTGGGGTCAGTCACCGAAGATCTCCCGGAAGACATCATCGCCCCTGAAATCCGCAAGGTTGATGCAGACGCGCGCCCCGTCCTGATCTTCCTGTTCGGTCGCCCCGGCTGGTCGCAGGTACAGATCAGCGACTATGTGGATCGCAACATCGTCGACCGTTTTTCGGCGATCAATGGCGTCGCCCGCATCACGATTTTCGGCGAAGCCCGTCCTTCCACGCGCATATGGCTCAACCCGGAGCGTCTGACCGCATTCGGCCTGACCCCCGCAGATGTCGAAACGGCCCTGCGCACCCAGAATGTCGAACTGCCTGCCGGTCGCATCGAATCGAAAGATCAGAACCTCACCCTGCGCGTAGATCGCCCCTTTGCTACGCCCGCCCAGTTTGCGGGCCTGATCGTCGGGCGCGGTGCCAACGGCTATCAGGTGACGTTGGGCGATGTCGCCCGCATCGAAATGAGCGCGGAAAATCCTTACAGTTCGTTCCACGCCAATGGCGCCACCGGGCTGGGCGTAGGCCTCGTCCGCCAATCGGGTGCCAACACGCTGGAGGTCGCGGAACGCGCCAAGGCCGTGGCAGAGGAAATGCGCGCCACCTTGCCCCCCGGCATGACCTTCACAGTTGGTCTGGATGAATCGCAGTTCATCAGCCGCGCCATCGAAAATGTGTATCACACGCTGGCGGAAGCGGCGGCGCTCGTCATTCTGGTCATCTTCCTGTTTCTGGGCTCGATCCGCGCGACCATCATTCCCGCGGTCACCGTGCCGATCTGCCTGCTCGCTACCTGCGCGACGATGTGGCTGCTTGGGCTGTCGATCAACCTGTTGACGCTGCTAGCCTTCGTTCTCGCCATCGGATTGGTCGTCGATGACGCCATCGTGGTGCTCGAAAACGTCTACCACCGCATCGAACAGGGCGAAGACCCGCTCGTCGCGGCCTTCGTCGGCACGCGGCAGGTCGGCTTTGCGATCATCTCCACGACATTGGTCGTCTGCGCGGTGTTCGTGCCCGTCATGTTCCTTGCCGGTCAGACCGGGCTGTTGTTCCGCGAACTGGCGATCACCATGATCGCGGCCATCGCCTTCTCCGGCTTCATTTCCTTGAGCCTCGCACCGATGATGTGCTCCAAACTTTTGAAGCACAGTAAGCGCGGGCGGCTCGCGACATGGGTCGATGCCCGGTTCCAGTGGATCGAGACGCGCTACAGTCGGCTGGTGGACAGCGTCATCCGCAAGCCTTTGGTAGCGACCCTGTTAGTTGTCGGCTTTCTCTGTGCCAGCGGCGGGCTTTTCCTGACGCTCAGCACTGAACTCGCGCCCGCCGAAGACACGGGCGTTGTCGAAACCAACGTGTCAGCGGCTGAAGGCACCGGCTTTGACAAGATGGTCGGCTATATGGGGACGCTGGAGAAGCAACTGCTCCCGCTGCGCGACGAAGGCACCGTTGCGACCGTGCTCGTCCGCGCGCCCGGCGGCTTTGGGCAGAGCGACGATTTCAACGGCGGCGTAGCCAATATCTATCTGCGTCCGTGGGAACAACGGAGCGTTACCACAGCAGAACTCGCCAATCGGGTCACCAAAATCCTTGCCGAACAACCCGGTATCCGCGGCAATGCGCAGCCTCGCTCGGGTCTTAGCCGTGGGCGCGGACAGCCGGTCAATCTGGTGCTGGCAGGATCGACTTACGAAGGGCTGGTCGCTGCGCGCAACCGGATCGTGGCGGCGGCGGCATCCTATCCCGGCATCGTCAACATCGACAGCGATTACAAGGAAACGAAGCCGCAGATGCGGATCGTGGTGGATACCCGCCGCGCAGGCGATCTGGGCGTCTCGGTCAACGACGTCAGCCAGGCGCTGCAAACCATGCTCGGTTCCCGCCGTGTCTCCACCTATGTGGATCGGGGAGAAGAATATCGTGTTATCGTTCAGGCGGACCGCGATGGTCGCTCTAACACGGCTGACCTTTCCCGTGTCAATGTACGGGCGCGCGATGGTACTTTGGTGCCGCTGTCCTCCTTGGTAACGACCAATCAGGTCGCCGGTGCGCGTCAACTCAACCGTTACAACAAACTGCGCGCCATCACGCTCACGGGCGGCATCGCGCCCGGCTATTCACTCGGCGATGCGCTCAGCTTCCTTGAGACGCAGGCGATGCAATCGCCCGAAGTTGTCGCCATCGGCTATCGCGGCGAAAGCCAGTCGCTCCGCGAAACAGGCAGTTCGATCTGGCTCGTCTTCGCGCTCACCATCGTCCTCGTCTTCCTGCTGCTGGCCGCGCAGTTTGAAAGTTTCATTCATCCCGCCGTCATCATCGCAACTGTCCCGTTGGCGGTGGCAGGGGGCATCATCGGGTTGGCGCTGACTGGCGGATCGATCAATCTCTATAGTCAGATCGGCATCGTCATGCTTGTCGGTCTGGCCGCCAAGAACGGCATCCTGATCGTGGAGTTTGCCAACCAGTTGCGCGACGAAGGCCTGTCCGTGGCCGATGCCATTCGGCAGGCCGCAACCCGTCGCTTGCGCCCCATCCTCATGACTTCCATCGCGACCGTCATGGGAGCGGTGCCGTTGGTGCTGGCCAGCGGGGCAGGGGCAGGCGCGCGAGGCAGCATCGGTGTGGTCATCGTCTTTGGCGTATCCTTCGCCACCGCAATCACGCTGTTTCTCATACCTCTGCTCTATTCACGGGTTGCAGGGCGCACCGTTTCACCGCAAACCGTGTCGAGACGGCTGGATTCGGCTCTCAAGGATTCGCCTGTGCCGGATTCGCCGCATCCTGCCGAATGACATATCGGCCACCTGTTCTGGCGGTCTTTGACAGGGGAATGCCTGCGGATGAATGAAATCGCGTCGAAGGGTCAGTTGCGGCTCTCCTACCTGCGATGGGCGCTGTTCGTGGTGCCTGCCATCGTCTTCCTTGGCTTCCTGATGAGCCGCATATCCAATGCGGGTTTCGGTAACCTCTGGTTCGATACGCTGGTAAAGCCCTCGATCATGCCACCGGGCCTCGCTTTTCCTATCGTGTGGTCGATATTGTACGTCCTCATGGGTTTGGCACTGAGCGTTGTGCTGGATGCGCGCGGTGCGAAAGGACGGGGTGTGGCCGTCCTGCTGTTCCTCGCCCAACTCGCTTGCAACCTTGCATGGTCGCCATTGTTCTTCGCGTCGCACAAAGTCACGGCGGCGCTGTATCTCATCATCCTCATGCTCATTCTGGCGACGGCGACGACCCTGGCATTCAGACGGATCAGGCGCATTGCGGCGTGGCTGATGGTGCCTTATCTGTGCTGGCTGGGCATAGCCTGCGGCCTCAATTACGAAATCCGCCGCCTCAACCCCGACGCAGAGACACTTGTCGCGCCGACGCTGCGTACCCAAATATAGCGTATTGGTGGCGTAAGCCACGCGCCTATCAACCGATACAGGTGACCTATGCAAAGTGAAAACCGGTTTTTCGACGATCTTTCAAAGCTGATCAACGGCGCTGCCGGTACTATCGCTGGGGTGGGTCGTGAATTCGAAGCCAATGCGCGTGAAAAGGCAAAGGAATGGGTCGGCGGCGTCGACGTCGTTTCCCGCGAAGAATTTGACGCGGTAAAGGCGCTGGCATCTACTGCGCGTGAAGAAGTCGAATTGTTGAAGGCGCGCCTGGACGCACTGGAAGGAAAAACGGCTCCGGTCGTGAAAGCAAAGGTCGCAACGAAGAAGACGCCGCCCACAGGCGACATCTGATCGCTCCGACGATCACTTATCCACAGGTCGTCCACAACATCCTGCACAGTATCGCGACTGATACCGGGCTTCCCTGTCCATTGGCATCGATGGATGCTAGGGCTGCGTTTCCGCGCGTAGCGAACTGACATAAGTGACATGATGGATAGCAACGAATACGAACAGGGTGAACATGAGGCTGCGCCGATCGATATGCTCGCGGCCTATTTCGAGGCGCATGGCTGGTCGTTCGAACATGCCGGCGAAGATGAGATTGCGGCCACTACGCAGGGAAGCTGGGCGCAGTACGAACTGCGCGCGATCTGGCGTGAGGAAGATCAGGTTCTTCAAATGCTCGCGCTCCCCGATATCAAGGTCGCCGATGACAAGCGTTCCGCGATCTACGAGACAATTGGCCTCATCAACGAGCAACTCTGGCTCGGCCATTTCGAAATGTGGTCGTCCAGCGGGATCGTCCTTTTCCGTCACGGCGCGTTGCTGGGGCAGGGCGAAGGCATGACGCTCGATCAGGCGCAGATCCTCGTGGAAACCGCGCTGGACGAATGCGAACGCTTCTATCCGGTGTTTCAGTTCGTGCTGTGGGGCGGCAAAAGCCCAACCGAAGCAATCAGCGCGAGCCTCATCGAAACCCGCGGCGAGGCCTAAAAAATCGAGCGGCATAATCCAACAGGCCAGCCCCTTCCTATGGGCGATGTTAGAGAAGTTACGCAGATGACAATTCCCTGGCCCGCACATCTCTTCATGGTCGGCTGCGGCAATATGGCAGGCGCCATGCTCACCCGCTGGCTCGCCTCCGGCCTCGATCCCGCCTGCGTCACCGTCCTGCGCCCCAGCGGCAAGGCCGTCGCCGATGGCGTGCACGTCATAACGGCTCTCCCCGCCACTCTGCCGCAGGATGCAATAGTCCTGCTAGGCATGAAGCCGCAACAGATCGCCGCTGTTGCCATCGACCTGGCGCCCTTGCTCCACGCCGACACTGTCCTGGTCTCGATCCTTGCTGGCACAACGCTAGACAGCTTGCGCACCCACTTCCCGCGACCCGAAGCGGCCATCCGCGTAATGCCCAACACGCCTGTATCGGTCGGGCAGGGCGTCTGCGCCCTCTACTCCGACCCCAAGACGCCAGACACTGCACGCCACGCTGTGGACGGGCTGATGCAGCCTCTTGGGCTAGTGGAATGGATCGACGACGAAACGCAGTTCAATCTGGTCACCGCGCTCTCCGGCTGCGGCCCCGCTTATCTTTTCCGATTCATCGATGCGCTGGCATCGGCGGGACAGGCGCTAGGACTGGAGGAAGGTCAGGCAGCACGCCTCGCGCTCGCAACCGTGCAAGGCGCGGCGACACTGGCGGCGCAATCGCCCGATAGTCCCGGCATACTGGCGGACCGTGTCGCCAGCCCCGGCGGCATGACCCGCAAGGGCATGGACGTCCTCGATCAGGACGCCGCTCTGCTATCGCTACTGACTGAAACCCTGCGCGCCGCCCGAGATCGCGGCATCGAAATGGCCGCGCTCAAATAACTTTGGCGCTGCGCTTCGATTTGAATCGTATCTCGCTGACGATCACTCCCGCCACGATCAGGACCGCGCCCAGCAACGCCGCAGCAGGCAACCGTTCGCCTGCCAGTCGACCGACGATACCTGCCCACACTGGCTCACCTGCATAGATCAGGGTCGCCCGCGTCGCCGAAACCGTCCGCTGCGCCCAGTTCATCACCAGTTGAATAACTGCGCTCATCACCCCTAGCCCGCAGGCACAGATGACGAGCAACCACGAGAAGCCGGGAACAGGCTCCCCCATCGGCACCATTGCGCCGAAGGCCAATATCGAGGTGACTGCCAACTGCACAACCGTAACCCGCAGAACGTTGACCTTACCTGCCCACAGGCTGATCAGCACGATCTCCAGTGCGATAGCCAGAGTGCTGATCAGCGTCAGCATTTCGCCCATCCCAAAGCCCAGACCCGGCTGCGGCCCCGCCAGCAGCATCAATCCGCTAAAAGCAAGCGCTACGCCGATCCAGCTCATGATATGCGGACGCTTATGCAGGATCAGCCACTGGAACACAGGCACCAGCGGGACATAGGCCGCGGTGATGAACGCCGACGTGCTGCTGGGGATATATTGCAGCCCCCATGTCTGCAGCGTGTAGCCCAGGAATATGCCAATGCCGATGGCCGACCCCGCGACCATTTCGGTCCGCGTGAAACCCCGCAGAACTTTCCGCGCGAGGATCAAGGTCAGAAGCGCAGCCGTGCCGAAGCGAAGTCCCACGAAGAATAGCGGGCCGCTATCGTGCAATGCCGTCTGTACAATCAGGAAAGTCGCGCCCCAAAGCATGGTGACGCCAATCAGCGCAGCTTCAGCCTTGCCGAATAGTAAGACGGGCTGAACAGGCGGTGCGATAGGAGGGGGCGAGGCGATGGACATAGGCCACGCCCCTTGAACTAGTCGTCCGCGCCGTCAAGAGTGCTGACGGCGCGGACGTGAAAACAAGGGTGTTAGTCCTTGATATCCTTGCCAGCCTTTTCAACAGAGCTGCCAATGTCATGCTTGGCATCCGCAGCGCCTGCTTCGATCTTTGCGCCTGCTTCGTCGGCGGCAGCGCCGATTTCGTGGCCCGCGTTATCTACAGCGGCACCCATTTTGTCGGCACCGGCGGCGGCCTTGTCGTCGGCGTTGTTGATACCGCGCTCGATATCGTTGCCTACGGCGTCACCGGCCTGCTCGACCTGGTCCTGTGCCTTTTCGGAACATGCCGAAAGACCCATGACGGCAATGGCGCCTAGGCTGGTGATGAGAATTTTACGCATGTCCGCTCCCTAATTCCGTGCGAGTGTTTGGCAGTAATCGTCGAGAGGAAGATAAGTTTCATTCGTCTCGCACGATTGTTTCACCCGCCTGAGCGCAACCCGGCTACCATCGAAAGATCTTCAACGGGAATCAATCCCTCCAGCACGCGCCAGAATCCGGTGACGGACCCTTGGCCCGCTTGCGCATAAGCAGCAGCCATTTTCTCTCGCAACGCACGAAACAGCTCCGCTTCCAATGCTGCGCCGCTTGCTGTCAGCCGCAGTAATTTCTGCCGCCGATCGCGTTGACCGGGCCGCGTCTCGATATATTCCCGCTCGATAAGTTCCGTCAGCACACGTCCCAGCGACTGCTTGGTAATGGCCAGCAGCTTCAAAAGTTCGCTCACGGTGAGGTCGGGTTGCCGCGATATGAAATAGAGGGCGCGGTGATGCGCCCGCCCGAGCCCCAGCGTTGCCAATCCCGCGTCGATGGAGTTGGTGAGGTTGCTATAGCCGAAATAGAGAAGCTCGACGCCGCGTCGAATTTCATCTTCACGAAGAAACAGCGGTGACGCTGGGGGAGATGGGACAGCCATATTGACGTATATAGACCAGACGACTAGTTTCCCGCAACTCTCCGGTCGCTCCTCGTGGAACGCTAGGCGAACGGTCGAAAAGCGAACGAAAGGCAGGCTGAATAATGACGAATGCGACGCTGGATTTCAGGATAGAGCCGAATGCCAATCCGGTTTCTCCTGATGTACGCGAAGGTCTGCTTGCCGATCCCGGGTTCGGGCGCGTTTTCACCGACCATATGGTAACCGTACGATATTCCATCGACAAAGGGTGGCATGATGCGGTTGTCGGCGCGCGTCAGCCAATCCCGATGGATCCCGCCGCGTCGGTTTTACACTACGCGCAGGAAATCTTCGAAGGGATGAAAGCCTATAAGCTGGCTGATGGTGGAACGGCATTGTTCCGGCCTGAAGCCAATGCGCAGCGCTTTCGCGAATCCGCCGTCCGCTTGGCGATGCCGCAATTGCCTGAAGATGTGTTTCTCGAATCGGTCCGCCTGCTCGTCGACATAGACCGCGCGTGGATTCCGGCAGGTGAGGGCGGCGCGCTATATTTGCGGCCATTCATGTTTGCCAGCGAAGTATTCCTCGGCGTCCGGCCCTCGCATGAATATCTCTATATCGTTATCGCCTCATCGGTCGGCGCGTATTTCAAGGGGGGTGCCAAGGCGATCTCCATCTGGGTTTCCCAGGATTACAGCCGGGCAGCTCCGGGTGGCACAGGCGCAGCCAAATGTGGCGGCAATTATGCGGCCAGTCTTGTCGCGCAGGCGCAGGCTATCGAAAAGGGCTGCGATCAGGTCGCGTTTCTGGATGCCGCCGAACGGCGCTGGGTGGAGGAGCTGGGCGGCATGAACCTGTTCTTCGTCTTCGACGATGGCACCATGCTCACGCCGCCGCTTGGCGGCACGATCCTGCCGGGCATAACGCGCGACTCGATTCTGACGCTTGCGCGGGATCAGGGGCTGACTGTGCGCGAAGCGCCCTACAGCTTCGCCGACTGGCGTGCCGATGCCCAAAGCGGTCGCCTTGTCGAAACCTTCGCCTGTGGGACTGCAGCCGTTGTGACGTCCGTGGGAACAGTGCGCTCGGCAGAGGGCGACTTCGTGATTGGCAGCGGCAGCCCCGGCCAAATGACCGAGCGGATGCGCACGGCGTTGACGTCCATTCAGCGTGGTACCGCGCCTGATCCCCATGGCTGGGTCAAGCCCGTAGCATAACTGCGCATCACAGGGACTTGCTTTACGCATTTGCGGGCCTATACGTCCGCCGACCGACAGGGCTATGACCCTGATCATCATACTGGGGCGTCGCCAAGCGGTAAGGCAGCGGCTTTTGATGCCGCCATGCGCAGGTTCGAATCCTGCCGCCCCAGCCATTTTATACTTGCATTATGGTTGGCGCGTTGCAGTAATGTTGCGACGCACAAGAATGCCATGTCGGCCATGCTGAGCGGAAGGAGATGCGATTGCCCTTCTATGAAATGCTGGATAGCCAGAATGCCGTTCGCCAATGTTATGCGGAGGTGCAGAACTGGGTCGAGCGGACGGGCATTGCGGGCCTCAATCGCCGGCTGGAAGAAGCCGAAGCGATCTTCCGAAGGATCGGCATCACTTTTGCGGTATATGGGGAGGGCGGCGACCCGGAACGGCTGATCCCGTTCGATCTGTTGCCCCGTATCTTTACTGCGCAGGAATGGCGCATCCTCGATCGCGGCATTCGCCAGCGGACGCGCGCACTTAACGCCTTCCTGCATGACGTATATCATCGCGGTGAAATCATTCGCGCAGGCATCATTCCCGGTGAGATCATCTATGGGAATAGCGCCTACAAACCCGAAATGGTCGGCTTTTCGCCGCCTGGCAAAGTCTACAGCCATATCGTCGGCATCGACATCGTTCGCACCGGGCCGGACCGGTTCGAAGTGCTGGAGGACAACTGCCGCACACCTTCGGGCGTATCGTACATGCTTGAGAACCGCGATATCATGACACGCATGTTCCCGGACTTGTTTGCCAAGGGTATCGTCGCTCCGGTGGACGATTACCCCGCCGAACTTCTCAAAAGTCTGAAAGAAGTCGCTCCGCCAGCCTGTAAGGGCGATCCAGTGGTCGTCGTGCTCACGCCGGGATCGCTCAACAGCGCTTACTATGAGCACAGCTTCCTTGCCGATCTGATGGGCGTCGAACTGGTCGAGCCCATGGACTTGTTCGTGCAGGATGGCCGGGTGTGGATGAAAACGACCGGCGGACCGACTGCGGTCGATGTCATCTATCGAAGGATAGATGACGAATATCTCGATCCCCTCGCGTTCAATCCGGACAGCCTTTTGGGTATCCCCGGTATTTTCAATGTGTATCGCAACGGCGGTGTGACCTTATGCTCCGCCCCCGGTGCCGGCATCGCTGACGATAAGGCCGTGTATACCTATGTGCCGGAAATGATCCGCTTTTATCTGGGTGAAGAGCCGATACTGGCCAACATTCAGACATGGCAATGCGCCAAGCCCGATGAATGTGCCTATGTGCTGGAACATCTGCACGAGCTGGTGGCAAAGGAAGTGCACGGTTCGGGGGGATATGGCATGTTGATCGGCCCCAAATCGACGAAGGAGGAGGTGTCGGCTTATGCGGATCGTATCCGCGCCAATCCCTCTGAGTTCATTGCTCAACCGACGCTCGATCTTTCGACGGTGCCCACGCTGGGTCCGGCAAGTGTCGTCGAACGCCATGCCGATTTCCGGCCCTATTGCCTCGTCGGCAAGCAACTCCGGCTGGTGCCGGGCGGGCTTACCCGCGTGGCGCTCACCGAAGGGTCTTTGGTCGTTAACTCCAGCCAGGGGGGCGGGGTGAAAGACACCTGGGTCCTGCAGGATTGATGCAATGCTGAGCCGGACCGCAGAAAATCTCTACTGGATGGCGCGCTACATGGAGCGTGCCGAGTCCACCGCACGATTGCTCACCATGGGGCAGCGCATGGCGATCCTCCCGGGTGCGCATCATCGCGACGAATGGCGCTCGGTTGTTCGTGCTACCGGATGCGAGGAAAACTTCCCGCCCGACGCACATGTGCGCGAAACCGATGTCGTCGCCTATCTGATGCTCGACCCGGAAAACCCCTCGTCGATCCGCTCCTGCCTCGCGCGCGCGCGCGCCAACGGCAAGTCGGCGCGCACCATGCTGACACAGGACATGTGGGAAGCGCTGAATGAAGGGTGGCGCAAACTCGACAGTTACGACGTGGCGGAGGCGCGCCAGCAATTGCCCGGTCTCATCGATTGGGTGAAAACCCGCGCCATGACCTTCCGTGGCGCGGCTGACAGCGGACAACTGCGGAACGAAGGCCATGATTTCCTTCGCACTGGTGCCGCGCTGGAACGTGCGCAGATGACGCTGCGCTTGCTGGACGTCAAATATTACGTTCTGTTGCCCGAAACAGAGGTAATCGGCGGCAACCGCGATCACTATCAATGGACATCGGTGCTCCATGCGCTGTCGGGCAGCCGCGCCTACCACCACGTTTATGGCGGCGCATATACGCCGTGGCAGATCACCGACTTCATCATGCTCAATCGGCTTTTCCCCCGCAGTGTAGCCTATTGCTACGATCAGTTGGCGTATCGGCTGAACAGGCTATCGGGATGGCACGATACGCGGGGCAAAGCGCATGATACGGTCCAGCAAATGGTCGTCGGATTCGAAAACATCGATAGCGGCGAAATCTTCCGTCGTGGCTTGCACGAGACCGTTCAAACGGGAATAGCGTCGACCGACCGCCTTGCGATGGAAATAGCGGAAGATTACCACTTCGGATGAGTTGGATTAGCCGAGTGCAAGGGGTCGGGGCTAAAGCGTCATGAAACTGCTCGTCCGCCATCAGACCATCTATAATTACGAAGCGGGGTCGAGCCGCGTCGCGATGATGCTGAAGCTCAAGCCACGCGATCATCATGGGCAGAAGGTTCTCGAATGGGGCGTTTTTGTCAACGATCAGCCTATTACGGATTTCGCGCCCAATGGGTACGGTGAGTTGGAAGCTCTGTGGATACGGCACGACCGAACGGATAGCGCGACTATCCTTGCCACAGGTCTGGTCGAAACGTCTGACACCCACGGTATCATCGGCGGACTGCAGGAACGGTTCGATCCGCGCATCTATCTGCGCGATACACCGCTGACGCTCGCTTCGACGGACATGCGCAACATGGCAGCCTCTATTGCGGAGCAGGATCCTTTGGGACGGCTGCACGCCTTGTCGGCGGCCGTGATCGATCGCGTGACTTATCGGACTGGCGTCACCAACACCACGACCAGCGCTGCGGAGTCGTTCGCTTTGGGGGCAGGCGTCTGTCAGGATCATGCGCAGATATTCATCGGCGCCGCGCGAAGCATCGGCGTCCCGGCGCGCTATGTCACAGGCTATCTTCTCGCGCAGGGAGAAGACGCCTTGCATGAAACGCATGCCTGGACCGAAGCGCTTGTGCCGGGCCTCGGCTGGGTCGGCTTCGATCCCTCCAACCAGATATGCGTGACCGAAAATTACATCCGTGTGGCATCCGGGCTGGATGCTGACGACGCGGCTCCGGTACGTGGTTCTGTAACGGCGGCAGGGTCGATCTGGATTGACGCAGACGTTCGCATAGCGCAGGCCAGCGAGGACGAACGCGAACAACAATTGCAGAAGCAGCAACAGCAGCAGTGGCAATATGATGGAGCGTCGGTGAGGATGAACGGGGGAGCCGGGGGGCGATGACCTATTGTGTTGCGGTACGGGTGAATGACGGACTGGTCATGCTGTCCGACACCCGGACCAATGCGGGCATGGACAACATCGCCCGCTTTCGTAAGACTTTTACCTATGAAGTGCCCGGCGAACGGGCTTTGGCGATCATGTGTTCGGGCAACCTGTCGATTACGCAGGAAGTCAAAAGCTGCCTGTCCCGCGCGATCAAGGAGTCGGCGGAAGATCCCGCCATTGAAACTATCCTGAATTGCGCGACGATGCACCGCGCGGCCCAGTTGGTGGGTGACGCCATGCGATCCATGCAAAAGCGTTATCGTGACACGATCGAGATGCAGGGCGCGGCGGCGGATGCGTCGATTCTGGTGGCAGGGCAACGTCGTGGCGGCAAACCGCGCCTGTATCTGGTGTATAGCGCGGGCAATTTTATCGAAGCCACGGCGGAAACGCCCTTCTTCCAGATCGGCGACCACAAATATGGAAAGCCGATTCTCGACAGGATTATCGAACCGGATACGCCATTGGAGGAAGCCACCAAGGCCGTGTGCGTGTCGATGGACTCGACGTTGCGGTCCAATCTGTCCGTCGGGATGCCGCTGGACCTCACGATCATTCAGCGCGATCAATATGCCTTCCGTACACGTTTCAGGATCGAGCCGGAGGACGAGCAGTTCGCGGCCATATCGCGCGCATGGTCGGCGGCACTGCGCCGAGGCTTCGAGGATTTGCCTTCCGTCCTCGATTGATTACGTACGGCGCGGGTCGGCTTGCAACTGACCGCCAAATGCCTATTTCCATGTTCACATAATTCACTGATCGAAGGCTTTTTATGACCGCGACACATTCCACTCGTATGCTGATTCTCGGCTCTGGCCCGGCCGGCTTATCGGCGGCGATCTATGGTGCGCGCGCTGGGATGGCACCGATCGTCGTGCAGGGAATGCAGCCGGGCGGTCAGTTGACGATTACGACCGACGTCGAAAACTATCCGGGCTTTCGCGACGTGGTCCAGGGGCCATGGCTCATGGAAGAAATGCAGGCGCAGGCCGAGCATGTCGGCGCGCAGATGATGTATGACCAGATCGTCAGCGTCGACCTGAGCCAGCGCCCCTTCCGTCTGATCGGCGACGGCGGCACCGTCTATTCGGGTGACACACTTGTCATCGCGACGGGCGCGCAGGCAAAGTGGCTCGGCGTCGAAGGCGAACAGCAACTCAGCGGCAAAGGCGTGTCGGCATGTGCCACTTGCGATGGCTTCTTCTATCGCGGCAAGAAAGTGGTCGTCATCGGCGGCGGCAATACGGCAGTCGAGGAAGCGCTGTACCTCACCAACCACAGTCATGATGTCACGCTCATCCACCGCCGCGATTCGTTCCGGGCTGAAAAAATTCTTCAGGATCGACTCTTTGCCAATCCGCGAATTTCGGTGGTCTGGAACAAGGCTGTCGAGCGCTTTGTCGGCGGCGGCGATCCCGAAGGTCTGGTTGGCGTCGACCTGATCGATACGGTGACAGGCGAGAAGTCGCATATCCCCACCGACGGCGCTTTCGTTGCCATCGGGCACCAGCCTACAACGGCGTTGTTCGAGGGACTGTTGCCGATGGACGATGGGTATCTCGTCGTCGACAAAGGCACCAGCCACACCAATATCCCCGGTGTATTCGCCGCTGGCGACGTGACCGATAAAATCTATCGGCAGGCCGTTACGGCTGCGGGCATGGGCTGCATGGCGGCTTTGGATGCAGAGAAATTTCTGGGGGAAGCGGACTTCGAATCGGTAGCGAAAGCTGCCGAATAACCCGATGAATTAGCCGCCGGTTTTCATCCGGGCGAACCCAAGCAGACTGCCGAATGTTTCGAAGGTCTCGCCATCCACATCGTCATCCTCGATGATGATGTGGAGGCGGTCTTCCATTTCCGTCAGTAACCCAGCCACCGCCATGGAATCGAGTTCGGGCAAAGCGCCGAACAAGGGCGTGTCCGCATCGAATCCTTCCACGCGATCCTGGCTCAGCGACAGTACGTCGCGAAGGATCGCGCGCAGGAGCATGTCGACGCTGTCGTGTGACGGCTGGGGCGAGTTGAGCGGATCAGCTTTCATGATGGCAGCCGCCCTATCGCGTCAACCTTCCCGCGACAAGGCTGGAAATCCGCGCGCGCAAGGCCGGCAGCCATGCAACGGGGAAGTGGAGATTGTAAGCGTCGATCCTGTAAAGTGGGCGTTGCGCTTCCATCCAGTCCATCTTATACCGATTGTTGCCGGTGCCATAGTCGATTTGCATCACTCGATCTTTGTCGATGGCGGCGCGGAACATATGATGGCTGAGCAAGGTGCCGGGCGATTGTGCGTCATATGCGATATCGTGCGCGAGCTTATGGATCAGCGCGACATTGTTCTGCACCGTCCATAGCTGCGCAGCGACAGGCACCCCATCCATGCGCGCGAAGCCAAGGCGGAGCGTTCCGGCGTCCGCTTGCTGTTGCGCCAGGGCGCGCAGAAACGGGAAATGCGGCTCGGATGGCTTCCAGCTCTTACCGTAAACCGTCAGATAGTCGGCCCAAAGACTATCGGTGACGTCATGGTGAATGGTAAAATCGAAAGGCGCGCTACGCCCCTTGCGCTGAACGAGGGTACGAAGTGGGCCGGGGCGCGTCGCCCAATAGGCGTCGAAGTCTCGCCCGTTCAGATCGAGAAAATGGTTGATGCCCATTTGACGCGACACGGCACTCCATCCGCTATCGCGTAACGCTGTCATCATTAGATGCAATGTCCCGTCGTCTTCCGTTATGGGATAAAGGTCGATATGGGCCACGCGCTTCGCCACACTGTGCGTCATGGCGGCAAGCAAACGCGCTTTTATGGCGGGATCGCTGGCGTTGTCGAAAACAGGTCGAAAAGCGAAACTGTACCAATTTGCCAACGCGCTACGCCGACGCGCGCCAGTTTCCGTCAGAAACAGCCAGGCTTGCGCGTCGCTTTCAGCCGCACGGACGATGTCGGCATTCCGGTCGGAAAAGCAAAACCGATGGAGCAGTTCGAGCCATCCGAACCGGTCGAACAGCGGTCGGTCGCACACGCTATCCGGCGACCCGGCCCCATGGCACCAGGCTTCGACAAAGCTGCGATATTCCCATCGCCCTTGCAAAGGACTATCTCCCGCCATGAGAATGCGTCGTAGCGGGGAAGTCTGGACATGAAGTTAAGCACGGCGTCCGTGGATCAAAAACCCAAAACGCGGCCCATCGACCACATTCTGCTGCGCGGGGAACCGACTCGTCCGGCATTGGACGGGCGTTCGGGGCATCTCGATTTTGCCGAACTTGAGAGTACTTTGGGTCATCTGGCGGCATGGCTTCAGGGATTCGGTCTTCCCCCCGGAGAGCGCGTGGCAAGCTGGGTCGCAAAAGGGCCGGTGGCCGCGCTAATGCCCATGGCGGCAACCCGCGCCGGGCTAGTGCATGTGCCCATCAATCCACTGCTGAAACGCGCGCAAGCCGCCCATATCCTGTCGGATAGCGGTACGCGCCTGTTGATCGGGACGCAGGCGCGGCTCGATACGCTGGAGGAAGGCGATGTGCCGCCCGATTGCCAGGCACATAGCGAGAGCGACACAGCCTGCGCGATGACAGGCGGCCCCACCTTGCCACCCTCCGACGCAGAACCCGATACGCTCGCCGCCATTCTTTACACCAGCGGTTCGACAGGGAAGCCAAAGGGCGTGATGCTAAGCCATGCCAACCTCTGGTTGGGCGCCGTCGCCGTTGCAGATTATCTCAAGATGACACCACAGGACAGAACACTCTGCGTCCTGCCCTTCAGCTTCGACTACGGGCAGAACCAGTTGTTCTCTACATGGTATGCGGGCGGCTGTGTGGTGCCACTGGACTATCTCACCCCGCGTGACGTCATAAAATCCATCGAGCGACGTCAGGTTACCACGCTTGCCGGAGTACCGCCGCTTTGGGTGCAACTGATCGAACTGGACTGGCCCCCAGAAGTCGCTGCGCAACTGCGGCGCCTGACCAATAGTGGCGGTGCCTTGACGCCCACTCTGGTTGCGCGATTGCGGGCATTATTTCCCAATGCAGATCTTTATCCCATGTACGGCCTGACAGAAGCCTTTCGCTCGACCTATCTCCCGCCTGCCTTGGTGGACAGTCATCCCGACAGCATGGGGAGAGCAATCCCCTTCGCGGAGATACTGGTGGTACGCCCCGATGGTACGCTGACCGACGACAATGAACCCGGCGAACTCGTCCATTGCGGCCCGCTCGTCGCCCAAGGCTACTGGAATGATAGGGCGCGCACGGCAGAGCGCTTCCGTCCCGCACCGGAAGTGTCGGCTTATGGCGGCATGGCAGTATGGTCAGGCGATACCGTCCGCCGCGATGCGGAGGGACTGCTCTATTTCGTCGGTCGCGATGATGCGATGATAAAGTCCGCCGGCAACCGCATCAGCCCTACGGAAGTGGAAGAGTCAGCGATGGCCGTTCCCGGCGTCCTGGAAGCGATAGCGCTGGGCGTTCCCGATCCACGGCTTGGCGCGGCAGTGCGCCTGTTGCTAAGGGGCAAGCCGGGCGTCGATCCGACGCTACTGGAGAATGACGTGCGCGGTCACCTGAAGCAGGATCTACCCAATTTCATGCAGCCCCGCGACATCCGCTTTGTGGATGCTTTCCCGGCCAATGCGAATGGGAAAATCGACCGTGTTGCTGTGGCACGGGAGCATGGCGAATGAAGCCCATGGGCCCAATCCCGGCGTGGTTCGCCAGTGAAGAAGCTATGCTCCTCATCGGCGGCTGCGGTGCGGCTTCGCTGGTCGACGAGGCAGGCGATACGCCTTTGTTCGTCTACGATCTTGGAATAATCGAAGCCCAGATCCGGCATCTGCGTGACGTCATGCCGCCGGATTTGTCGATCCACTATGCGATCAAGGCCAACCCTTATTTACCGTTGCTGGCCCATATGGTCGGGCTAGTCGATGGGTTCGATATCGCGTCGGGCGGCGAGCTGGATATGGCGCTGGCTGCGGGGCAGTCGCCCGATCACATCAGCTTTGCCGGCCCAGGCAAGCGCGACGACGAACTTGCTGCCGCGATAAGCGCAGGCGTCACCCTCAATCTGGAATCGGAGGGAGAGGCGGCGCGCGCCCTGCAAATCGCCGAGCGCCTTGGGCGCAAGCCTAATCTGGCCGTGCGCGTGAACCCAGATTTCGACTTGCGCGGCTCAGGTATGCGCATGGGCGGCGGCGCCAAGCCATTTGGCGTCGATGCCGATCGCGCCGCGGCACTGGCGCGCACGGTGATCGATGCAGGCGCAAACTGGCGCGGCTGGCATATCTTTGCGGGCAGTCAGGCACTGGACCCGATGGCGCTCATCGAAACGCAGGCCGCCACCATCGCTCTGGCCGCACGATTATCCGAACAGGTTGGCGTTACCCCGCCGCTCGTCAATCTGGGTGGCGGCTTTGGCATCCCCTATTTCCCCGGCGATGTGCGCCTCGACATCCGACCCATCGGCGTGGCGCTGGCAGAGGCATTGGAAAGTCGCCCAGCAATTCTCGCTGATACGCGCTTCGCCCTTGAATTAGGCCGCTGGCTGGTGGGCGAGGCGGGGGTGTACCTTACGCGCGTCATCGATGTGAAGGACAGCCAAGGCGAACGCTTCGCCATAGTGGATGGCGGCATGCACCACCAACTGGCTGCCAGCGGTAATTTCGGCACCGTCGTTCGCCGGAATTATCCCATAGCCATCGCCAACAAATTCGACCACGCTTCATTAGCCGATCCCGTCAGCGTCGTCGGTTGCCTGTGCACCCCGCTGGACCGATTGGGCGACAAAGTGGCGCTACCCAGTATCGAAGTGGGCGATCTCATCGCTGTCTTCATGGCGGGTGCGTATGGCGCAACCGCCAGCCCTGCTGCCTTCCTCGGTCACCCAGCGCCGCGGGAAATGGTCGTCGGCTAAGCCACAAGCTGATCCACAAAGGGCCGAAATCCTCCACGCCTAACGCTATCTTTACCCTTTGCAGCCAAAAAGACGGCTGAAGCCATGCGTGCTTCGCGGCTGCCTCACCTCTTGGGCACTGCGACGCGCATCGCGGGTAAAGAGGTGAGACGATCATGGTATCTGGTGCATTTGGCCGTGTTTTGCTGGGTGTTTCGTTGGCGGCAGTGACGCTGTCTGGCTGCGCAACCACGCGGGACGCACCGACTCTGCCGACGGCCTCCTTTGTCGGCACGGACGAAGGGCCGGGCGAGGAATATGTCATCGGCCCCCTCGATGAACTCACCATCTTTGTCTGGCGTAACCCGGAACTCGGCGCCAAGGTTCAGGTGCGTCCCGACGGTCGCATCACCACACCGCTGATTACAGACCTGCCAGCCGTCGGCAAAACGCCGGCTGTTCTTGCGGAGGACATCAAGCAGGCGCTGACCAAATATATCGAAAACCCGCTGGTGTCAGTCATCGTCAACAACTTCTCCGGCACTTACAGCCAGCAGATCCGCATCGTCGGCGCCACCGAAAAGCCCGCGTCGATCCCATATCGCGCGAATATGACGCTGCTGGACGCCATGATTTCCGTGGGTGGCCTTTCCGAATTTGCAGCGGGCAACCGCGCGCGCCTGATCCGACATGAGCGCGCGACAGGCAAGCAGAAGGAATTTGCTGTTCGCCTCAACGACCTCATCAAAAAGGGCGACACGCGCGCCAATGTGCTGCTTGCGCCGGGCGATGTCATCATCATCCCCGAAAGCATGTTTTGACGCGAAATATCAGGAATAACAGAACGATATGTCTGGTCTCTACGACGAAATCCTGATTGCGCTGCACGGCGTTTGGAACCGCCGCTGGCTTGCGCTCGCCGTCGCATGGGGCATCTGCATGGTCGGCTGGCTGGTCGTTTCGCTGATCCCCAACAGCTACGAATCGAAGGCAAAGGTCTACGTCCAGACGCAATCGATCCTGCCGGGGCAGATTGGCATTACCCCGGTCGAGCAGCAGCAAGGCGTGGACCGCGTAAAGCAAACCCTCGCCAGCGCTACCAATCTCGAAAAGGTGGTGCGCGGCACCGATCTCGCACAGACCGTTTCGAGTGACCGCGACGTAGCCGCGAAGGTTGCGGCGCTGCGCACAAGCATCAAGGTCGTTTCGACCCAGGACAATCTGTTCGAAATCACGGCATCGTCATCCGACACCAGCCTGTCCGATGGTGCCAATGCGCGCCTGTCGGCCCAGATCACGCAAAAGCTCATCGACATTTTCGAAGAAGAGAATGTCGCAGGCAACCGTGATGAAACGCGCCAGAGTCTCGCATTCCTCGATTCACAAGTCGCTGCGCGCGGCAAGCAGTTGCAGGATGCCGATCAGCGCCGCGTGGAATTTGAAGAGAAATATATGGGCCTGCTCCCCGGTGCGGGCTCGATCAGCACCCGCATGGATGCGGCGCGCACTGAAATCAATTCTATAGACGGCCAGTTGGTCGCCGCCCAAAGCGCGCTGTCCGCCATGAACTCGCAACTCGCCGGCACACCTGCGACCATAGCGGGCGCTTCGGGCGGCGGCACGACGGCGCTCGGATCGGTGCTGGGGGAAATCGCCGCTGCCAAAGCGCGCGGCTGGACGGAAAATCACCCCGATATCGTCGCACTTCGCCGTCAGGCTGCGGCGCTGAAAGGGCAGGGCGGGGCATCGGCCGTGACTGGCACACCGAACCCCACCTATACGTCGCTCAAATCCATGCAGGCCGAGCGCGCCGCCACTGTGCAGGCGCTGCAATCGCGCAAGAGCCAGATCCAGGCGGATCTGAACGCGATGTCCTCGCGCCAGATTTCCGAACCCGGCGTCGCGTCCGAGCAGGAACGGCTCGACCGCGAATATGAGGCGCTCAAGACGCAATATGACAAGCTGCTGGCCGATCGTGAACAAGTCCGCCTGCGCGGCGACGTTCAGAACGAAACCGGCGCCGTCAAATTCCGCGTCATCGATCCACCTGCCGTACCGTCCACACCTGCCGCGCCCAATCGCCCGCTGTTGTTGATCGCGGTGCTGATCGTCGGCATCGGCGGCGGCATCGGCACGGCCTTTGCGATGGGGCAGGTGCAAACGACGTATCCCACCGCCGCACGTCTCGAAAAGGCGGCGGGCCTGCCCGTCATTGGCGCGATCACCGAAACGCTCACCACGGCACAGCATGTCGTGCGCAAGCAAAGGCTGAAGTTGTTCCTGGCGGGCAGCGGCGGACTGGCGGGCGTCTGCCTGCTGCTGGTCGCTGTGGAATTCGTTCAGCGCGGCATGGCGTGAGGGACCATAATAATGACCAAACATAGCCCCATCGACCTGCCCAAGCCGTCCGGCAACTCCCTGCTGGAACGGGCGTCCAGCCTTTACGACTTCGGCGCTGCCTTGCGCGGTCCGGGTATGCCGCCGGTGGTGCCGCAGGTCATCGAACCTGTCGCACATACCGCAGACACCGCCATGCCCGTGGCGCGAAGCTGGTCCGGTCCGCTCCATCCCATCGATCGCGATGCGCTTGAAACTGCAGGGTTCGTCCTCCCCGATGGCCCCGTCAGCGGCATCAGCGAAGAGTTCCGCATCGTAAAGCGCCAGCTTCTGCTCGGCGCGCGCGATGGTGAGGAATCCGTTGCACGCGGTAACCGAATCCTCGTCTGTTCGGCCCATCCCGGCGAAGGCAAGACTTTCTGCGCCGTCAATCTCGCGCTCTCTATGGCCGCGGAAAAGGACATCGAAGTCCTCCTGATCGACGCCGATTTCGCCAAGCCCAGCGTGATGTCCACACTGGGCCTGCCCGATGGTCCCGGCTTTATGGACGTGCTTGCCGACCCCGCGCTCTCGGTCGAGGATTGCGTTGTCCGCACAGAATTTCCCTCGCTTGCCGTACTGCCAGCAGGCGGTCGGACCAACAACGATACCGAGTATCTCGCCTCCGCGCGCACCGGCCATCTGCTCGATGCCCTGACGGCGGGCAATCCGAACCGCATTCTCCTTTTCGATTCGCCGCCGCTGCTCGCTGCATCCCCCGCGGCTGTTCTTGCTGCACATGTGGGACAGGCGCTCATGGTCGTGCGCGCCGACAAGACCACCGAGAACGCCCTTCGCGACGCCGCGAACCTGCTCAAAGCCTGCGCGCATGTGCAATTGCTGCTGAACGGCGTCAAATTCTCAGCCAGCGGTCGCCGCTTCGGCAATTATTACGGAAAGGGGGAATGAAAATGCCCCGCACTTTGCCCATGATCGCGGCTGGCCTGATGGTCGCCGCCACGCTGGCCCATCCGGCCAGTGCACGCACGCAAACAGACGTATCGCCCTATCTGGAAGTAAACCAGATCGCGATTGCCAACTGGCAGGGCGGCAACGACGAAGTGCTAACCTACACGACGGTCGCTGCAGGCGTAGACGCCAGCATCACCACGCAACGCGCAGAAGTGGGCGTCAACGCCCGCTATGAGCGGCGTTTTGGCTGGGGCAACAACATCCCCGATCAGGATGCGATCAGCGGCCTGTTGCGTGGTCGGGTCAACCTGATCCGCGACACCCTCAGCCTGGAAGGCGGCGCCATCGCTACCCGCATTCGTACCGATGGTTTGGTCGGCGCGAACAATCTGCTGACCGGCAACGTCGATTCCACCACGCAAGTCTATTCCGCTTATGTCGGCCCCACGCTGACGACCCGCATCGGTGATCTCAACCTCAACGGTGCCTATCGCTTCGGCTATACAAAGATCGAGGACGATTTTGGCATCGGTGTGCCCGGATCGCCCGCATTGGGCAGCTTCGATGAAAGCCACAGCCATACCGCAACCTTCTCGGCAGGAATGCAGCCCGGTCCGCTCCCCGTGGGCTGGTCCATCGGCGGCGGTTATAACCGGGAGGACGCCAACGTCCTCGATCAGCGCTTTGAAGACAAATATGTGCGCGGCGACATCACTGTCCCCGTTTCGCCGACTCTCGCCTTGGTCGGCGGCGTCGGTTATGAAGACGTGAAAATCAGCCAGCGTGGCGCGTTGCTGGACGCCAGCGGCGCCCCGGTCCTCAGCGACAAAGGGCGTCTGATCACTGATCCGGCGTCGCCCCGCCTGTTATCCTACGACACGGACGGCATCATCTGGGATGCAGGCGTGTTGTGGCGCCCCAGCCGCCGTACATCTTTGGAAGCACGTGTCGGTCGCCGTTATGGCAACATGAACTACACCGGGTCTTTCTCTTGGCGCCCAAGCCGCGATACGTCCGTCAACATCGCAGTCTACGACAGCATCGAAAGCTTTGGACGGTTGCTGAACGGCAACATCGCCGGGCTATCCACCGACTTCAACGCTTCGCGCAATCCGTTCAGCGGCGATATCAACCCCTGTGTCCAGTCGGCCACCGGTGGCGGCCAGTGCTTCAACGACACGTTGAGCGCGATCAGCGGCTCCAACTTCCGTCGCCGCGGCATATCCGGCCAATTCGCCACCGCCAGCGGTCGTACCAACTGGGGCTTAGGCGTCGGATATTCACGCCGCACGTTCCTCGCGCCCGACAATGCCACCTTCGCCAGCGTCAACGGCTCGCACGACGATAACTACTACGCGCAACTGTTCGCCAATCGCCGCCTTGACGCCCAATCGGGCATCGATGGCATCATCTACGCCAATTATTACGACAGCGGCATAAGCGGCGATGGCGTGAACGGTTTTGGCGACGTCACGAACATAGGCGCAAACGCCAGCTACTATCGCAATTTCGGTCGTCGCCTGACCGCCACAGCCGCTCTTGGTGTCGACGCCGTCGACCCGCAGGGCATAGACAGCATAATCAGCGCGCTGGGCCAAATCGGCCTGCGCTACCAATTTTGACGGCCGGAGAGACGCGCATGTACGATCAATTTTACGGATTGTCGGGTCGCCCGTTCCAACTTACGCCCGATCCGCATTTCTATTTTGAAAGCGCAACGCATCGTAAGGCCTTGTCTTATCTGGGTTATGGACTGGCGCAGGGCGAAGGCTTCATCGTCATTACGGGCGATATCGGCGCGGGTAAGACGACACTGGTCGGCCATGTCATGGGCACCGTCGATCCAGCACGCCTGACAGCCGCCAAGATCGTCTCGACACAGGTCGGCGGCGACGACATCCTGCGTCTCGCTGCACAGAGCTTCGGCTTGTCTGCGGAAGGCCAGACCAAGGCGCAACTCCTGCAAAGGATCGAAGCGTTCCTCCATGCGCAGGCGCGTGCGGGCAAGCGCAGCCTTCTGATCGTCGACGAAGCCCAGAACCTGGCCATTTCCGCGATCGAAGAATTGCGGATGCTCAGCAATTTCCAGTTGGGCGGTCAGGCGCTGCTGCAGATTTTCCTGCTGGGCCAGCCCGAATTTCGCGACCTCCTCAAATCGCCTGAACTGGAGCAGCTTCGCCAGCGTGTCATTGCGACGCACCATCTTGAACCGATGCTGGAAAGCGAGATCGAACCTTATGTTCTCCATCGCCTCCGTCTCGTTGGCTGGGAAGGCAATCCGCAATTCACCGCGGATGCATTCGCCGCGCTCTACGCTGCAACCGATGGCGTACCGCGCCGGGTGAATGTGATTGCCAGCCGCCTATTGCTGCTGGGTGCCATGGATCAGCTTGGCGTGATCGACGCCGATACGGTGGCTGCGGTGTTGGCCGACATGGGTCAGGAAACCGAAGAACCTGCGGTCGTTGCGCCTTCGCCGATGGATCGTGCCGCCGAACCTTCTTCCGTTCCAGCGCCCGACGCTTCGGCTATCAAGGTGATCCATGCGGAACTTGATCTGCTCCGCACGGAACTTGCCGAAGCGAAAAGAGCGCTGGCCGCGCAGGGCAGTACACCCGATAGTGAGGAAGTCGTCGAGGTGCTTGCCTATTTCGACAAGCGTCTTGACGTCATCGATGCGCGTTCGCGGGAACAGGACACGGCCTTGCGCCGGGTACTGACGCTCCTGGTGGACTGGGTGGAACGCGACGAACAGGCTATGGGATCTTCTCACAGCCAGGCTGCCTGACGGGCAGTGGGATGGGGACGAGTGAATTCCATGCAGAACGCCCTGTCGGTGGACGTCGAGGACTGGTTTCAGGTCGGCGCCTTTGAAAAGACCATAGACCGGGCCGATTGGGACGGCTTGGCGCATCGTGTCGAGCGCAACACCGACAAAGTGCTGGCCCTGTTCGCCGATGCTGGCGTGTCGGCTACATTCTTCACTTTGGGCTGGGTTGCCGAACGCTACCCCGCCTTGATGCGCCGGATCGTAGACGCAGGGCATGAACTGGCCAGCCACGGCTATGACCACCAGCGCGTCTTCACCTTCGCGCCGGAGGACTGGCGCGCCGACCTGTGCAAATCGCGTGCGATCCTTGAGGATGCGTCCGGCACCGCTGTCACCGGCTATCGTGCACCCAGCTTCTCCATCGACACGCGCACCCCTTGGGCCCATACGATCCTCGCCGAGGAAGGCTATGCCTATTCGAGCAGCGTCGCGCCGGTGAAGCACGACCATTATGGCTGGCCCGACTCGCCCCGCTTCGCCTGGAAGCCATGCGCGGACAATCCGCTGATCGAACTGCCCGTCACCACGGCCCGCTTCGCCGGACGAACGCTTGCGGCAGGCGGCGGCGGCTTTTTCCGCTTGCTCCCCTACGCCTTCTCCCGCTGGGCCATCCGGCAAGTAAATGGCGACGCACAACGACCCGCCATCATCTATTTCCACCCATGGGAAATCGACCCGGATCAACCCCGTGTTGCCAATGCTCCAATGCGCTCCAAAGTGCGGCACTACAGCAACCTCTCCGTCATGGCGCCAAAGCTGCGCCGACTGGCGCGCGACTTCCGCTGGGGCCGAGTCGATGCCATCGCTGCTCAGGAATCGCAGCGGCTTGGGGGCATGGCGGCATGACAGCGCACAGCAACAACTGGACCACCGCCGACCGGATCACGGTGGAACAGGCCGCACTGGACGATGCGTCCATCGACGCATGGGTCATGGCCCACCCACGCTCAACGCCATTCCATCGCCCTGCATGGGTCCGCGCCGTTGCGGAAGGCACAGGCCAGACGCCGCTGATGCTCGTCGCCCGCGATGCCAGCGGCAAGATCGTCGGCCTGCTTCCCCTCACGCTCATTCGGTCGCTCCTGTTCGGCAGAGCCCTCGTCTCCACCGGCTTCTCGGTCGACGGCGGCATATTGACCGACGACCCGGCGGTCGCTGACGCTCTTGCCACTGCCTGCTGGGCGCTGGCCGAACGTCATGGCTGCACCACGGCAGAACTGCGCGGCGGAATGCTCCCCGACCTCGGCTGGTCGGTCAAAAACGATACCTATCTCAATTTCTCCAAACCTTTGGCCGCCGATGACGCCGCGCAACTGGCTGCCGTTCCACGCAAGCACCGCGCCGAACTGCGCAAGGGGCTTGATAACGGTCTGACCGTCGAGATTGGCCGCAGTGAAAAACTGCGCGCGCTGCACTACAGCCTGTACGCGCGCAGCGTTCACCGGCTGGGCACGCCTGTCTTTCCACGCACGCTGTTCGACAAGACCCTGGATGCAATGGGCAATGATGCCGATATCATTTTGATATCAAACAATAATGATCCCGTTACAGCCACCCTGTCGCTCTATCATAACGGCACATGTATGCCCTATTGGCAGGGATCGTCGGATGCCGCACGAGCGCTCCGCTCGAACGAAGTTGCCTATTTTCATCTGATGAACCACGCGCGCAACCGCGGTTGCCACACCTTCGACTTTGGACGCTCGAAGGTGGGCACAGGCCCGGCCGCATGGAAAAAAAGCTGGGGCTGGGAAGGCGTGCCGCTGTCCTACGCCGTCCGTTCCGCCGAAGGGCAGGACGCGCGCGACGTCAATCCGCTCTCCCCGCAATATCGCCGCAAGGTTGAGCTGTGGAAGAAGCTCCCGCTCGGCATTGCCAATCTTCTCGGCCCGCATATCGCGCGAGGCCTCGGATGACGCCCGCCGCCGATGCGGTGGCGGGCGAAATCCTGTTCCTGTGTCATCGCATCCCGTTCCCCCCGGATCGTGGCGACAAGATCCGCTCCTTCCATCTCCTGCGCAAACTCGCTGAGATAGCGCCGGTGCACGTGGGGTGCTTTGGCGACGACGCACGCGACCTGTCATTCGCCCCTATGCTGGCCGAGATCGCGATGTCGCAAGTCGTCCTCCAACGCAATGGTTCGCGCGTAACAGGCGGCTTGCGCGGCCTCGCGAGAAACCAGCCACTGCTCGTCGCCCTGTTCGATAACCCGGCCATGCACCAATGGGTCGCCAAAACCCTTAGCGAACGACCGATCCGTGCTGTGGTCGCCTACTCGGTGCAGATGGCCCATTTCGTCCCCGTCCTGCCAACAACCACTCGGTTCTTTATGGACTTCGTGGATTTCGATTCCGCCAAATATGCCGCCTACGGTGCGGAGCAGTCTGGCCCGATGGGGTGGATCAATCGCCGCGAAGGCCGCAAGCTGCTGGCGTTCGAACGCGATGTCGCCATGCGCGCTGACGTCAGCACCTTCGTCAGCGAAGCCGAAGCCGCCATGTTCCGCGCCGCCACGGGCGCAGGAATCGACCGCGTCCGTGCCATGGAAAACGGCGTCGCTCTCGATTATTTCGATCCCTCCGCCTCCTTCACCGCCTTGACGTCAGCGGAAAAGGGGGAAGGGCCGCTCATCGTCTTCACCGGCCAGATGGACTACCGCCCGAACATCGAAGCGGTGGAGAGCTTCGCCCGACAAAGCCTCCCGCTCATCCGCCAGTCCCGCCCCGACGCCCGCTTCGCCATCGTCGGTCGTGCGCCGACCAGCGCCGTGCAGGCGCTTGCCGAGATTCCCGGCGTCATCGTGACAGGCGGCGTAGACGATGTGCGCGGCTGGCTCGCCGCCGCCGATGTCGTCGTCGCGCCGCTGCGGATCGCGCGCGGTATCCAGAACAAGGTGCTTGAAGCGATGGCGATGGCCCGCCCCGTGGTGGCCTCCCCGCAAGCCGCCGAAGGCATAGACGCGACGCACGGCGCGCATCTGCTGGTCGCGCCCGACCCATCGGAAGAAGCCGCGATGGTTCTCGCGCTGCTGGGCGATACCGACCGCGCACAAGCGCTCGGTAAAGCCGCCCGTCAGCGAATGGTCGAGCGGTACGAGTGGGATCGCACTTTGGCGGCGCTTCCCGAACTCGTCATGGGCGGCACCTTGGCATGACCGCAGCCACCGCCACCATGCCGTCACGATCCTTCACAGGATGGCGCGCTCACCTGACGGCGTTGGCCATCGTCGCAACGGCCATCCTGCTGATCTTCATCCGCGACGCGCACGATATGGTCGCGATCTGGTGGAACGCCTCCACCTTCCAACATTGCCTGTTCGTGCCGTTCCTGATCGGCTGGCTGGTGCATCAGCGCTTGCCGGGCCTGAGCCAACTCACCCCGCAGGCATGGACCCCCGGCCTGCTATGGCTGGGCCTTGGCAGCTTCGCCTGGCTCCTCGGCGATGCGGCAGGCGTTGCCCTGTTTCGTCACGCGGGCCTAGTAGTAATGCTTCAGGGTGCCGTCATGGCGCTGCTTGGCCCCAATGTCGCGCGCGCGATCACATTTCCCCTGTTCTACGCCTTTTTCATGGTGCCGTTCGGTGAGGAAGTCGTCCCAACGCTACAAATCCTGACCGCCCACCTCTCGATGTGGCTGCTCCTGCTGGCAGGTATCCCCGCACATATGGAGGGCGTGTTCATCACCACGCCCACCGGCTATTTCGAAGTAGCCGAAGCCTGTTCCGGCGCGAAATTCCTGATCGCAATGGCCGCTTACGCCGTTCTTGTCGCCAATGTCTGTTTCCGTCGCTGGACCCGGCGCATCCTGTTCGTCGGCGGAGCGCTGGCGCTTTCCGTCCTGGCAAACGGCGTCCGCGCCTTCCTCACGATCCTCGTTGCGCACCTTACCACAGTCGATGCAGCCGTCGGCTTCGATCATGTCGTATTCGGATGGGTGTTCTTCGGCGTCATCATGGTGATTGTGATGGCCGTCGCATGGCCCTTCTTCGACCGGAAACCCACCGATCCCGGGTTCGATCCTGACGCTCTGAAGGGCACTATCGGGCTTCGCAGCCCTATGAGTTGGGTAGCACCCGCCGCTCTGGCACTTGCCGCGCTGGCCCCCGTCTGGTCTGCCGTCATGGCCGCCAGCAGCGCACCGGTTCCGGCCCATATCTCCCTGCCCAAAATCCCCGGCTGGTCACGCACAGCGCAGCCGCAATCCTACCCCTGGACTCCCCATTTCAGCGGTGCGGACCATTTCGTGTCAGGCCGATATGCCGATGCGCAGGGACGAATCGTCGATCTATCCATCGCCGTCTACGCCCGCCAACAAGAAGGCCGCGAACTGGTCGGCTTCGGTCAGGGCGCAGTCGGTCCCGATAGCAAATGGGCGTGGACGTCCTCCGCCTTCGCACCGGCCAATGGCATGGGAGAACGCATCACCGCGCCCGGTCCCTTGGTCCGCGACGTCATGACATTCTATGCGGTCGGCGGTGCCATCACCGGCAGCGCGGGCGCTGTAAAGCTTGCCACGCTCAAAGCGCGCCTGCTCGGTCGCGATCAGCGCGCCGTCGCGATCCTCTTCTCCGCCGAAGACCGCGAAGGCCATTCCGCTCAAACCGCCATGACGGCATTTCTGCGTGACCTTGGCCCCGTGAAGGATTTGGCTGACGCCAGCGCCGGCATCCGCTAGGGCAACCGCATATGTGTGGCATAGCGGGCATCTTCCATCTCGAAACGGCAAAGCCCGTCGATCCGGCGCGGGTCCGATTGATGACAGACGCCATCGCGCACCGGGGGCCTGACGGCGCAGGCGTATGGACCGCTCCGGGCGTCGGGCTGGGCCATCGCCGCCTGTCCATCATCGACCTAGGCGGCGGCGCACAGCCTATGCTCACCCCGGACGAAAGTCTCGCCGTCACCTTCAACGGCGAAATCTACAACTTTGCTGAGGTGCGCCGCGACCTGGAAGGGAAGGGGCATCGCTTCCGCACCGACAGCGACACTGAAGTCATCCTTCACGGTTATCGTCAATGGGGCGAGGCCTGCGTCAATCGCTTCGACGGTATGTTCGCCTTCGCCTTGTTCGATCGCCATGCCAATGCCCTGTGGCTGGTGCGCGACCGCCTTGGCGTCAAGCCGCTGCATTACGCGCAGGTTTCTGACGGTAGTGTAATTTTCTCTTCTGAATTGAAAGGCTTGCTGGCTAACCCTCTGTTGCGCCGTGACCCCGATGTGACGGCTATCGAGGACTATATGGCCTATGGCTACGTCCCGGACGATGCCTGCCTCGTCGCAGGGGTCAAGAAACTCGGGGCAGGGGAGACGCTCCGCCTCGTGCGGGGCCAGCCGATCAGCCGTCCGCAAAAATACTGGGACATCAGCTTTGCCGACCGCAGCGCCGCGACCCCGCAGGCGCTGGAAGAGGAACTGACGTCACTGATGCGCGCCGCCGTTCGCTCGCGGATGGTTGCCGATGTGCCGCTCGGCGCATTCCTTTCGGGCGGCGTCGACAGCAGCAGCGTCGTCGCCTTGATGGCGGAGGCGAGCGGGCAGGCGGTCAAGACCTGCACCATAGGCTTCGATGTCGCTGCGCTCGACGAGACGGCTTATGCCGACCGCATCGCGCGCCGCTTCGCTACCGATCATCGCACCCGCATTGTATCCTCGGAAGACTATGGCCTGATCGACACGCTCGCCTTCCATTTCGACGAACCTTTTGCCGATGCGTCCGCATTGCCCACCTACCGAGTCTGCGAACTGGCGCGCGAAACCGTCACCGTCGCATTGTCAGGCGACGGCGCAGACGAAGCCTTCGCCGGATACCGCCGTCACCGTTTCCAGTATCAGGGCGAACGCTTCCGCTCCCTGATACCCGACAGCATCCGCCAACCATTGTTCGGCACCTTGGGCCGCTTTTACCCCAAAGCCGACTGGGCACCGCGCGCCTTACGCGCCAAGTCCACGTTCTTGGAACTCGCGCAGAACGGCGCCGAAGCCTATGCCGCATCGGTCGGCGTTACACCGCACGCCATGCGCCAGCGGCTCTACACCGCCGACATGCGGGCGGCACTTTCCGGCCACCGCGCCGAAGATCGTTACGTTAGTGCAATGAATAACGCCCCGGCCCGCGAACCGCTCGACCGTGCCCAATATGCCGACATGAAAATCTGGCTCCCCGGCGACATCCTGACCAAAACCGACCGGATGAGCATGGCCGTAGGGCTGGAGGCCCGTGAACCGCTGCTCGACCATCGGCTTATGGAATTTGCCGGCCGCCTCCCCGTCAATCAACGTATTCGGGGAAACAGCGGAAAATATCTCATGAAGAAGGCGATGGAAGCCTATTTGCCGCAGGACATTCTCTATCGCCAGAAAATGGGCTTTGTCACCCCAATCACCGACTGGTTTCGCGGTCCGCTCGCCGGAGAAGCCAGCGCCGTCGCAGGCGGCTCTGCCATAGCCCGCACCGGCCTGTTCGATCTCAAGGCAATGGGCAAGGCGGCCTCCGACCATCGCACCGGCATAGCCGACAACGGCCGTTTGCTTTGGCAACTGGTCATGCTGGACAAGGCGCTCTCGCGGCTGTTCAAACTTTAGAATCGTTTTTACGTGTCGACTTATTCATAAACGGCACGCAACTTTCCCGCCCTAAAGCAAAGCTGCACTGGACAAACAGGGTCAGCGCGCTATGCGCCAACGCGCCATATATTAGGGGCAATCGTACTGGAGTCTGTGATGGGTTATCGTGTCGTCGTCGTCGGAGCCACCGGAAATGTGGGCCGCGAAATGCTGAACATTCTTGCCGAGCGGGAATTCCCGGCGGACGAGATTGCGGTTCTGGCATCCTCGCGCTCGACCGGCACCACGATTGAATATGGCGACACGGGCAAAATGCTCAAGGTGAAGAATGTCGAGCATTTCGACTTCACCGGATGGGACATCGCGCTGTTTTCCGCCGGTTCCGAACCGACCAAGATCTACGCGCCCAAGGCGGCTGCGGCTGGCTGCATCGTCATCGACAACAGCTCGCTCTATCGCATGGACCCGGACGTTCCTTTGATCGTGCCAGAAGTGAACCCCGAAGCGATCGACGGCTATACGAAGAAGAACATCATCGCGAACCCCAACTGCTCGACTGCGCAGATGGTCGTGGCGTTGAAGCCCCTGCATGATGCTGCGAAGATCACGCGCGTCGTCGTCTCGACCTATCAGTCGGTGTCCGGCGCGGGCAAGGAAGGCATGGACGAGCTGTTCGAGCAATCGCGCAACATCTTCGTCGGCGATCCGGCAGAACCCAAGAAGTTCACCAAGCAGATCGCTTTCAACGTGATCCCGCACATCGACAGCTTCCTTGACGACGGTTTCACCAAGGAAGAGTGGAAGATGGTCGTGGAGACCAAGAAGATCCTCGATCCCAAGATCAAGGTCGTCGCTACCTGTGTCCGCGTGCCCGTGTTCGTCGGCCACAGCGAAGCGATCAACATCGAGTTCGAGAATGAAATCTCGGCGACGAAGGCCCAGTCGATCCTCCGCGAAGCGCCCGGCATCATGCTGATCGATAAGCGTGAAGATGGCGGCTATGTCACGCCCGTCGAATGCGTCGGCGATTACGCCACCTTCATCAGCCGCGTTCGCGAAGATCCGACCGTGGAAAACGGTCTGGTCCTGTGGTGCGTATCGGATAATCTGCGTAAGGGCGCGGCACTGAACGCCGTTCAGATCGCTGAGCTGCTGGGCCGCCGCCACCTCAAAAAGGGCTGATAGCGTCTATTCCATCGCCATATGCGGAAGGTCGTCTTCATCGGCCTTCCGCTTTGGCTTGCGAAGAAGCAAAAGCAGCGGCAACCCCGCCAAAGTAGCGAACATCATGAAGTAAAAATCGTCCAGATAGGCGATCATCGCTGCCTGTTTGTTCACCATCGCATCCAGTCCGCTCATGATCGTATCGCCCCCAGACCCCAGCACGCTCACCATGCTTGGGTCCGCGGGTAGATTATAGGGGGTCACGGTCCCTGCGATATCGGCATGGCTCACCTGAATATTGCGCGCCAGCAGTGCCGTGACGATCGCTATTCCGACACTTGCCCCAAGGTTGCGCGACAGGTTCAGCAAGCTTGCCGCGTCGGTTCGATACTCATTCGGGAGAGTGGCAAAACTCAGCACGGTAAGCGGCACAAACACAAGGCCCAGCCCCAGCCCCTGGATAAACCCGCTCAGAACAATCGGTCTCCAGTCCATCTCGAGAGACCATCCGGTCATCAGCCCCAACGATCCGGCCATGATGGCAAAGCCCAATCCAAGCAGCAGACGTTGATCAACAACGCCCGCAATTCGGCCAGTCAATGCCGTCGTCAATAAGACGCCGGCGCCACGGGAAGATAAAATGATGCCGGTATCGAGTACCGAGTATCCAAAGAGGTTCTGAAGCAATGGGGGGAGCAGCGCCATTGCTGCCATCATCACGACGCCAATAACAAACATAAGGAGCGTGCCCGAAACCAGATTGCGATCCTGGATCATTGCGGGTGGAAACAAGGGCTTCGGGGCCGTAGCCATGTGTACCGCGAACATCCAGAGGCCGGTGACGGCGATACCTGCTTCAATCCAGATTTCGTTAGATGTGAACCAGTCGACATGCGGCCCGCGGTCCAGCATCAATTGCAGTCCTGCCAATCCTATGGCGAGCATGCCCCAACCCACCATATCGAACTTTCGCGGTGTGTTGGGTTTGCGCGGCAAAAGAAACCATAATCCGACAAGGCACGCTAGACCGATCGGAATGTTGACGAAAAACACCCATCTCCAATTATAATTCTCTGTCAGCCACCCCCCTATAATGGGTCCGAGGATGGGCCCGATCATGACCCCCATTCCATAGATCGACATGGCTTTCGCATGTTCTGATGGCCGATTGACGTCGAGCATGATCGTTTGAGCGAGTGGCGCCAGAAAGGCGCCACCGACACCCTGCAGCAGTCTGAACACCACCATCTCACTCAGGCTTGTGGCAATGCCGCAAAAGATCGAAGCCACCACGAAAAGGACTACTGACGCAATAAACAGATTCCGTGCGCCGTAGCGGGCCGCCAACCAGCCGGTAAGCGGAATAGCGACTGCAGCGGCCAGGATGTAGCTAGTCAGCACCCATGTTATACTGTCCTGCGTCGCACCGAGCGCAGCTTGCATATGTGGCAAGGCAACGTTGGCAATGGTCGTATCGAGCACTTGCATCAGCATTGCTGCCATGACCGATATGGTCAGCAGTGCTTTGTTGCGGACTACGACATTGGGAGCATCTTTTGCCGGGGCAGCGCTACTTGCCGTCATTGCTACTTTCCAGCTTTGCGAATGTCGACGACCACTTTTGCGGACTGACCGGCAATCATCGGACGAGGCGATTTATCGTCGAAGGCAATGCGAACAGGAACGCGCTGCGTAACCTTCACCCAGTTGCCATTGGCGTTCTGCGCGGGGAGCACCGCAAATTCAGAGCCTGTTCCTGCGCCAATGCTATCGATATGCCCGCGAAGCTTCAAATCGGGATAGGCATCTAAGCGCACTTCGGCCGGTTGTCCGGGATACATATGGTCCAGGTCCGTTTCCTTGAAATTTGCCTCGACCCAACTCCGATCGCTGGCAACGATACTTACCGCGGGAAGACCTGTGACCATCATTTGACCCACCTGCAGGCGATCCGACTGGCTGATACGACCTGATGTCGGGGCACGGACCGTGGTACGGGTCAGATCAAGCTGCGCCTTGGCGCGCTGGGCACGGGCTGCGGCAATGTCCGGGTTCTCGCCGGGCACCTGTGCGCCGGTGGCGAGCGATGCTTTGGCTTTCTGGGCATCGACCTGCGCCAACTGAACGCGCAATTGGGCGTTCTGGAAGGCATTCTGGGCAGCCTGCAACTTGGCTCGGGTGGTGAAACCCTTGTTCATCAACTCCTGCTGCCGCTGCAATTCGGCGCGGGTGAACGTGACATCGCTTTGCGCGCCCGCGATGCCGACACCACTGGTGCTATAGTCGGTTTGCAATTCTGTTACTTTGACCTGCGCTGCCGCAATTGCCGCATCGGCTTGGGCCAAGGCAACCTCATAAGGTTGGGGATCGACCCTGAACAGAATATCGCCCGCTTTGACCATCTGGTTCTCGCGCACGTTCACCGAAACGATGCGCCCCCCAACGTCGCTGCTCACGGAAACAACATCCTGCTTGATATAGGCATTGTCAGTGCTGACGGATCGACCGCTCGTCGCGTAGAAATAACCGCCAACTCCGGCAAGAAGCAGCGGCACCGATAGCATCAATGCCAGCCGCTTACCGCGTTTTGCCGTTTTCCGCTGAATGGGATCTGTTTCAGGCAATCTAGAACCATCCCGTTCAACGGCCATTGCCGGAGTCCCCGTTTCCCGGATCGGGCGATCGGCTTCAGCCATTGAGAACTTCCTTTTTAGCTGCGGGATCCAAATCCGTGGAATAATCGTCAATCAGATTGTTGCGAAGTCGGTCGAGCATCTCCTGTAACTGCTCGACCTCGCGAATGGAAAAGCCCTGCAGGCTCTGCGAGCGCATCTCCTCCGCTACCAAACCGAGCTGCGTCAGTAGTGGATCGGTAGCATCCGTCAGAAAAATCTGCCACGCCCGTCGGTCGGTCGGGTCACGGCGACGTTCAACAAGTCCGGCCTGTTCGAGGCGATCGATCATACGGCAGGTCGTGATCGGTTCGACTTCCAGCCGCTCGGCAATCTGACCCTGGTTTATACCGGGTGTCCGATGTAGCATGAACAACACGCGCCATTGCGACCCAGTGACGCCCAACTGCTTTGCCGCGCCGTCAAAACGCTTACGCATTAAACGACCGATGTCGTTCACATAGAACCCAAGATGCTCTGTCATAAGCGCCAACATAATAAGCATAGTTATAAATTTCTATACTCGCTCAGCAACTTTCAGAAATATTTTTACAATTGCCCTGACGACAGGAGGATTCTCATTAAAGAGCGCAAGCAGGGGGTTTGAGCGGCAGACTCAAATGCGTAAGAATCGGCTAAAGAAATAGAGAGCAAAGAAGCCTATTTAGGCTATTGCTCGATGCGTTTCCTCAATCGATACAAGCGGTCTCACCAAGCAGCGGCGAAAAGAATATCGTCCCGCCCACTCAAAGACGGATAGATTCCATTGGCCAGTTCCCCGATTGATATCACGACGCATATGGTGCCGGGCTATCGCGATGCGATGCTGGCCGTTCATGAAATGGGAGAGGGAAGGCCGCTTCTCTTGCTGCACGGACTGTTCTCCAATGCGCATGTGAACTGGATCAAATTCGGACACGCCGCGACCATTGCCGCACATGGCTACCGAGTCATCATGCCGGATTTTCGTGTTCACGGTCAAAGCGCCGCGCCGCACGATCCTTCGGATTATCCTCAGGACGTGCTGGCCCAGGACGTCCACGCCTTGATCGCGCATTTTGAATTGATCGATTTTGACCTGGGCGGCTTTTCTCTTGGCGCGCGGACGAGTGCCTTGCTGCTGGCAAAAGGGTTGCGGCCTGCCCGCGTCATTCTGGCGGGTATGGGTTTGGAAGGGTTATCGGGCTGGGCTAAACGGCGGGATTTTTTCCTTTCGGTGATCGCCGATCGCGACACGATCAAACATGGCGATCCGCGATGGCTATCCGTCCAGTTCATGAAGACGATGAAGGTCGACCCGATTGCGGCTGTGCTCTTGCTCAACAGCTTTGGGGATGTTGATCCGGATACCCTTAGAAGTGTCGATGTCCCGACACTGGTTCTCTGCGGAAGCGAGGATAAGGATAATGGCTCGCCTGAAGCCCTTGTCGATCTTCTGCCCAATGCCCGGCTGGCGGAAGTGCCGGGAACGCATATGAGTAGTGTTACTGAAAAGGCACTTGGAGAAACAATGGCGGCATTTCTGACGGCCTGAACTTTCTACCAAATATCCGTTCGAAATATGGTGACACTACACAGTTAATCCGTAAAACCCGTCCGCGAAGCTGCGTTGCACCATAACGGGAAGTTACAGAACTGCCGTGAACCCCAATCTTGTCATCTTGTCCGTTCTGTTTTTCAGTAGCGCCATCATGTGTTTCACGCTGACATTGGCGTGGCAACATTTCGGGCGGCAGCGACATGTGATGTTCTGGGCATTGTCTTATGGCATTGCCGTTGTGCAGTGGATTTTTAATACCTCGGGGCTCTTTCTCAAAAGCCCTCCGTTGATATTCATTGCAGCCGTATGTGTGCTGGCCAGTAGTTCGCTGGTAGTCATGGGGGCGCGCGTGCGCGCAAACATGCCTGTTCGCTGGCCGCAATTTCTGGTTGGGGCGGGGCTTGCTGTCATCGGCTGCGCAGTGGCCCATAGTCCTATAGGCACGCGGGCAATGCAAAGTGGCATCATCAGCGCCTACACGGGGGTGATGATGGCTGCCGCTGCGGTGGCGATATGGCCCAGAGGAAGGTCGTTCACGGCCCCCGAAAAGGCATTTTTCTCGATGCTGATCGTCTTCGTCTTGTTCGAAGGTCTGGTTACAGTCATGGGGCTGGCTTTGCCGCCGGATGGCACGGACGCTGCGGTGATGGCATATCGGTATACGCTGGCGCTCGGTTTGCCCGCTATTTATGTCGCAATGGGCGTGACGGCGATCGTCGTTATTGCCGGCGATCTTTCCCTTCAGCTTCGGATGCTGATCAGCAACGATCAGCTAACCGGCTTGCTGAATCGCGGGGGTATCGATGAAGCCGGGGCGCGCGCCATTGCTTATGCAAAGCGGCATGAGCGCAATCTGGCCGCCGTGATGTGCGATATGGATAGCTTCAAGGACGTTAATGACGGTCATGGGCATATCGTCGGCGATGCAGCCTTGCGCGCCTTTTCGCGGGTTCTCATGGGTGCAATCCGCCAGGGCGATCTTGCTGCACGGTTCGGCGGCGACGAATTCTGCGTCCTGTTGCTCGATGCGTCGGAGGCAGAGGCCGCCGAAGTAATGGAGCGCGTGCGTACAGGTATTGAAAAGCTGGCTGTCGACCGGATGCCCCCGGGCAGCATTAGCGCAAGCTTCGGTGTGACCGCCTTGCGACCCGGTGACGTAAGCCTGGATGACCTGGTCGCGCGCGCCGACCGCGCATTATACGAATCCAAACAACGCGGCCGCAATCGGGTGACCATTTGGCAAGGGGGGCAAAACGCCCCTAACCAACCGCACCTTGTCCAGGCGTCCGTATAAAATTTATCGGAACGGCGGCTCGTTGAACGCGCGTAGCTTGCGACTATGAAGTCGCGCTCCCTGTTGCCTTAACAATTCGCACGTTTCCAATCCTACTCTCAAGTGACCGGCAATCGCCTCTTCATAAAAGCGGTTGGCCTGCCCCGGCAGCTTCAATTCGCCATGAATCGGCTTGTCGGACACGCACAGCAGCGTGCCATAGGGCACGCGGAACCGGTATCCCTGTGCCGCAATCGTCGCGCTCTCCATGTCTATCCCGACGGCGCGCGACAGGCTGAAGCGCAACGCCGATTTCGAATAGCGCAGTTCCCAGTTACGGTCGTCGGTTGTGACAACGGTGCCGGTACGAAGGCGCCGCTTGAAGTCGTCGCCGCTTCCCAGCACCATTTCAGCGGCATCGGCCATCGCCACCTGAACCTCGGCAATCGCCGGAACCGGTATTTCGGGGGGCAGGACATCATCGAGAACATGGTCGTCGCGCAAATATGCATGGGCGAGAACATAATCCCCAATCCGCTGGCTGGGGCGAAGGCCTCCGCAATGGCCGATCATCAACCATGCTTCCGGGCGCACCACCGCCAGATGGTCGCAGATCGTCTTGGCATTCGATGGGCCAACGCCGATGTTCACCAGCGAAATACCACTGCGGTCGTCCGCAATGAGATGATAGGCTGGCATCTGGTGCCGCCGCCAGGCGCTGTCCGCTATCATCCGCGCAGGATCGGCGGTTTCGGATGTCACATAGACACCGCCAGCACCGGAAAGCGCGACATAGCGACTTCCTGGCTTCTTCAATTCCGCGCAAGCCCATGCGACGAACTCATCGACATAGCGATGGTAGTTGGTGAACAGGATATACCGCTGCACATGCTCGGCCGGCGTTCCGGTATAGTGCTTCAGTCGGGCAAGCGAAAAATCGGTTCGCAACCCATCGAACAGGGCGAGGGGGCGTTCACCGCCAAGGCCGGGCAGGAACAAGCCATCGGCTATTTCGTCGCCAATCTCTGCAAGCTCAGTCGCTGGAAAATGGCGGGCCAGTTCTGTGGGCGGTACGCCGTCCAGCGCACTCATATCCAGACCGTCCAGAACATAAGGAAACGGGATTTCCTGATTGCTCAGGCCGACTTCGACTTCGACCCCGTAATCCGCGACGAGCAAGTCGATCTGTTCGGCAAGATAATCGGCAAACATCGCCGGGCGTGTAACGGTCGTGGCGTAGTCGCCCGCATGCGACAAACGTGCAAAGGATCTGCCGGGCGGTGGCGCATCGCCTTCACCCTGATAATGTACGCGAAGCTGTGGGTAGCAAAAGCGGCGATCGACCTTGGATTGCGGCCCTGGCACGGTCCCTGTCCGGGCATATTCCTGCATCGCGTCGCGCAGGGACTGTATCGATGCCTGATAGATGTCGTCCAGTTGGGCGACGATGGCGGTGCCAATGCTCGGTGAGCCGATGATTCTTGTCATCGCGTCCTGTTACCGCGAAACCCGTCGAAACGGAACAGAGTATGTAAGCTGCGCCCCTGTCACGAGGACAGAGGCGCAGATATGATTACAGTTGGCCGAGCATATGTTCGGCGCTGGAGACCTTGAAATCACCGGCGGCTTCCACGTTCAACTCTTCGACGATGCCGTCGTTGACGATCATGGAAAAGCGTTGTCCACGCGTTCCCAGACCGAATTTGCTCCCGTCCATTTCCAGGCCGACAGCCTTGGCGAAGGCGCCATTGCCATCCGCCAACATGGTAACGGTGCCGTCAGCACCAGCAGACTTTGACCAGGCACCCATCACGAAGGGATCGTTCACCGCCGTGCAGGCAATTTCATCAACGCCCTTTGCCTTCAGATCGGCGGCCTTTTCAATGAAACCGGGAAGATGCTTGGCCGAGCAGGTCGGCGTGAAAGCACCGGGAACGGAGAACAGTGCGACCTTCTTACCGGCGAAATAGTTTGCGCTGTCGACAGGCTCTGGACCATTCTCGGTCATCGTGACGAAGGTGGTTTCGGGCAGTTTGTCGCCTTTTGCGATGGTCATCGAATAATCTCCTGTTGGTGGATGAGCGGAAACGTGACCGGGAGGTCGTGCCTGGATGCGCGTTAGTCAAGCATTCGCGGCAATTAAAGCCAATGAGCGCCTTGTGCGTAAATCTTGTTAAACCGAGCCATTGGCGACCCGGTGAAGCGTCCCTATAGTCGGGGCATGGATCTGCCTCCCTACTATGTTGGAAATTTGTTGCTCGCCATGCCGGGCATGGGTGACCTGAATTTCGACCATGCGGTCATTGCGCTGTGTGTCCATGACGCTGATGGCGCGATGGGTGTCGACGTCGGTTCGGAGATCGGCGGGCTCGGCCTGCGGGAATTGCTGTCGACGTTCGATCTCGACGGCAGCAACGTACCCGACACACCGGTCCTTCGCGGCGGCCCCGTTGAACCGCAGCGCGGTTTCGTCCTCCATTCGCTGGACTGGGGCGGTCAGGACATGGTGCAGGTGGACGATCTATGGGGTTTGTCAGGCTCCCTCGATATTCTGAAAGCCATTGCCGAGGGTCGTGGCCCCAGTCGGTATCTGGTGGCATTGGGATATGCAGGCTGGGGCGCGGGACAGCTTGAAGCGGAAATGACGGGGCATGGCTGGTTTCTTGCGCCAGCCCAAAGCCGTCTCCTGTTTGATACGCCGACACGCAGTCGATGGTCGCGCGCCTTCGCCGCCAGCGGCATCGATGCAGCGATGCTGACAAGCGCACCGGGACAAGCCTGAAATCCAACCAATATAAAGAAATCTTTATATTGCCTTGATTAGTTGCGATGCGATTGGTAGGGAACCTGCATCCGTCGCCATGCCCGCACTTTGTCGGACCTGGGGGCGCCCATGATCAGGAGATTTCTCAGTGGCCACCGCCCCAGCCCTTAACCCGGCCGACTACGTCATTCAGGACATTTCACTCGCTGACTTCGGTCGCAAGGAAATGGACATCGCTGAAACCGAAATGCCCGGCCTGATGGCTCTGCGCAAGGAATTCGGTGCTTCGCAGCCGCTCAAGGGCGCGCGCATTACCGGCTCGCTGCACATGACGATCCAGACCGCCGTTCTGATCGAGACATTGACCGCGCTGGGTGCGCAGGTCCGTTGGGCCACGTGCAACATCTATTCGACGCAGGATCACGCCGCTGCCGCCATCGCCGCCTCGGGTGTGCCGGTGTTCGCGATTAAGGGCGAAACCCTTGAAGAATATTGGGATTATGTCGAGCGCATCTTCGATTGGGGCAATGGCGAAACCTGCAACCTGATCCTTGACGATGGCGGCGATGCCACCATGTTCGCGCTTTGGGGCGCCCGTGTCGAAGCAGGCGAAGACCTGTTCACGCCTTCGAACGAAGAAGAGGAAATCTTCGTAAAGACGCTCCGTCGCGTGCTTGCCGAAAAGCCATGCTTCCTGACCAAGACGGTTCAGGCGATCAAGGGCGTTTCGGAAGAAACGACCACCGGCGTGCATCGGCTTTATGAACTGTCGAAGAAGGGCAAGCTGCCTTTCCCCGCCATCAACGTCAACGACAGCGTGACCAAGAGCAAGTTCGACAACCTTTATGGCTGCAAGGAATCGCTGGTCGACGCGATCCGCCGCGCAACTGATGTCATGCTCGCCGGCAAGGTCGCCTGCGTTGCCGGCTTCGGCGATGTCGGCAAGGGTTCGGCCCAGTCGCTTCGCAACGGCGGCGCGCGCGTTCTCGTGACCGAAGTCGATCCCATCTGCGCGCTTCAGGCCGCGATGGAAGGCTTTGAAGTCGTCACCATGGAAGACGCGGTAAAGCGTGCGGACATCTTCTGCACCGCCACCGGCAATGCCGATGTGATCACCGTCGATCACATGCGCGAAATGAAGAACATGGCGATCGTTTGCAACATCGGCCATTTCGACAGCGAGATTCAGATCGGCGGCCTGAACAACATGAAGTGGGTCGAAATCAAGCCGCAGGTGGACGAAGTCGAGTTCCCCGATGGCAAGAAGCTGATCGTACTGTCGAAGGGTCGCCTCGTGAACCTGGGCAATGCTACCGGCCATCCCAGCTTCGTGATGTCGACCAGCTTCACCAATCAGGTGCTGGCGCAGATCGAATTGTGGACCAACCGCTCGGCCTATCAGAACGACGTCTATGTCCTGCCCAAGCATCTCGACGAAAAGGTCGCGGCGCTGCATCTGGAAAAGCTGGGCGTAAAGCTCACCAAGCTGACCAAGGCACAGGCCGACTATATTGGCGTCCCGACGGAAGGCCCGTTCAAGCCGGATCATTACCGCTACTGATCTTCGGCTGCGGACTATTACGAAAGAGGCGTCGGGTTATCCGGCGCCTTTTTCATATGGTTTGCAGAGAATTCAGGATCGGTGAGCGCAACCGCTTCACGCCGTGCAATCTTTGCGATAGGCGGGGAGTATGAAGAGGATCGGTCGAGCAGGGGGAGATAGGCACTGATGCTGTCGCTATCCCCCATTGCCATGGTTCTGATCGGTGTAACGGTGGCGCTGTGGCTGGCGGGCGGCGTGTGGGCGGTACATACCGGCCTTAAGATGCGTCGCGAAGGCGCCCATGCCCGCGCGCAGGCGGACCGTCTCGGTAGTCTGCTGCAGTCGGCCCCTGCGCTTCCCGTGATGATCCGGCCCGATGGACGCATCGAAACGCCCGAGCGGCTTGCCAATTGGCTGGGGCGGGAGCGTGTGCCTGCCTTCGCTTCCGAACTGACGGCGGCAGACGGCGGGTTGCGGCCGGAAGACGGCGCGCAACTGGCCACAGACATCGCCTCGGCTCAGCGCGCCGGCAAAAGCTTCTCTCGTCCCGTTCGCGCCGTCGGATCGGCCCGCTCGCTCCTTGTGCGCGGTGCACCTGCTGGCCCGAGCATGGGCGCACCCGGCAGCGTCATCCTCTGGATATTCGACGCGACCGATGCCCAGGCAGAGATCCATGGACTTCAGGCGGATCGCGATCAATTGCGCGCGGCGCTCGAATCCCTATCCGGACTGATCGAGGCAGCGCCACTGCCCATGTGGCACCGCACCCCGGACTTGCGCCTCGCACTCGTCAACAGCGCGTATGTCGCGGCGGTAGACGCCGAATCGGCGCAGCAGGTCATCCGTGAAGGCATCGAGCTGGTCGAGGCATTGGACGGCAAAAGCCCGATGGCAGCCGCAGCGCAGGCCGCCGAAAGCGCAGAGCCGCTGGCCCGCCTCGTGCCGGCGACCATCGATGGCGCGCGTCGGGTTATGCGCGTTGTGGACGTTCCGCTTGGAGACGCGGGTATCGCTGGCTTCGCCATCGATATGCATGAGCTTGAGCAGGCGCGCGCTGAACATCGGCGATTTGAAACAGCCCAGCACGACTTGCTCGATCGCCTGTCCGCGGGCGTCGCCCAGTTCGGTGCAGATCGATCGCTGCAATTCTGGAACCAGCCTTTCAGCAGTCTTTTTGGTCTCAAGCCCGAGCATCTGGCGGACACACCGGAATTCGAGCGGGTACTGGACCGGATGCGCGAAATGGGCCGCATCCCCGAACATCGCGACTTTCCCGCGTGGCGCGCCGAGCGCCGCGACTGGTTTTTGTCCGCCGATGCGCAGGAGGAAAACTGGCTGCTCGCCGATGGCACGCATTTGCGCGTTTTCGCGCAACCCTTGCCCGACGGCGGCTTGCTGCTGATTTTCGAGGATCGCACCGAACAGGTTCAGCTTTCCAGCGCCCGCGATACGCTCCTGCGCGTCCGCACGGCGACCTTCGACAATCTGTTCGAAGCAATCGGTGTATTCGCCTCGGACGGACGCTTGCACCTCTGGAACAGCCGCTTCCGCCAGATATGGGGTGTCGAGGAGAGCCTCCTCGGCTCCCATCCACGCATCGACGAACTGATGCAAAAGGTGGCGAAGAACCTTTCGAAGCCGCAGCAGGCCAGCCTCGTTCGTGAACTGGTCCGTGCTGCCACTGTAGAACGCAAGCAGCGTGGCGGGCGCGTCGCCTTCGCCGATGGGCGCGTATTCGATTTCGCTGCCATACCGCTGCCCGATGGCAACGCGCTTTTCACGATGCTCGATGTCACGGACAGCCGCCGCATGGAACAGGTCCTGCGCGACCGGAATGAATCGCTCATCGAAACCGACAAGCTGAAGACCGCATTCCTTTCGAACATGAGCTACGAACTAAGGACGCCGCTCACATCGATCTCTGGCTTTGCCGAGATGATGCAGGCAGGGTTCGCAGGTGTGTTGCCCACAGCCGCCGCAGAATATGTCGACGCCATCATGCAGAGCACCGGGCGCCTCGCAGTATTGATCGACAATGTACTGGATCTTACCCAGGGAGAGGCTGGCGCGCTGCCGCTGGAAAGCCGTTCTGTCGATTTGGCGGCGGTTGCTCGGGAAAGTGCGAAGCGCGTGGCGGATGCTGCCAAAGAAAAGGGGCTCGATTTCGTGATCGATATCAAGCCGTCTTTGGGCCGCATTCAGGGCGATGCGCGTCGCTTGGGGCAAGCGCTGGATCGTGTCCTAGACAATGCCGTACGCTATTGCCCGGCGGGCAGCAGGGTGCTGGTGTATGGCGATGGCCAGCTTCGTACTGCGCGCCTCATCGTTTCGGATAATGGTCCGGGCATGGACGCCACAGCGCAATCGCGCGTGTTCGATCGCTTCAGTCGTGCCGATCAGGCAAAGCGCGGCGAAACGCTCGGTCTCGGCTTGCCGCTCGCCCGACAATTAGTCGATGCGCATGGTGGCACGCTGACTTTGGTGTCCGAGCCGGGGCAGGGGACGCTTATCACCATCGATCTCCCTCGCGAAAGCGCGCCGAGTGCCTGACATGATTGTCGTGGATGATATCGCCATGCGCGTCCTTGGCGCACGCCTTGCCACCGTCGTTCGCCCGGGCGATGTTATTGCGCTGAAGGGCGGGCTCGGCGCGGGTAAAACCACCTTGGCGCGCGGACTGCTCTCCGCCCTTGGGTTGGAGGAGGACGCGCCTAGCCCAAGCTTCGCTCTCGTTCAGCCATATGACGTGCCGCTGGTGCGACTACCCGTTGCCCATGTCGATCTCTATCGCCTTGAAGACGATGCAGATGTGCAGGAACTGGGGTTGGACGATTACCTGACTGATAGCCTCCTTATGATCGAATGGCCTGAGCGACTGGGCGCGCGCCTGTGGGATCACAGTCTCGTTTTGTCGATCGAAGTAACGCCGGATGGTAGCCGCCGCTTGACAGCATTGGTCCCGGACGCTTGGAGAGACCGATGGCCTCCCCAATGACTCCGCCCGCAGCTGCGCCCGCCTTCCTCGCAAGAGCAGGTTGGGGCGATGCGCAGATCTTACCGCTTGCTGGAGACGCCTCGTTTCGGCGCTATTTCCGCATCCACGATACCTCGCGGCAAGCTGTGCTGATGGATGCGCCGCCGCCTCATGAAGATCCTCGCCCGTTTTTGCTGATGGCCGATCATCTCATCGCGCAAGGCTTTGCCGCACCTACAGTTTTTGCGCGCGATCTGGACCACGGCCTCGTCCTGCTGGAAGATTTTGGCGATCTGCGCGTCCGTGAATATCTCGATGCGTCCCCGCATGAGGAACACAGCGTCTATACACGTGCCGTCTCTTTGCTGGCCGACCTGCACAAGCTCCCTCCCGCCGCCGTGCCGCCCTATGATCGGTCAGTCTATCATCGCGAAGCTGCGCTGTTGACCGAATGGTTTTGCCCGGCGGTCGGCCTGACCGTGGATGAAGCAGGATACACGAAGGCTTGGGACGCCATTTTGCCGATCGTCGAGAACGACGATGCACCGAAAGTCACTGTCTTGCGGGACTATCATGCCGAGAATATCATGCTCATCCCCGGTCATGAACAATCGCGCGGGCTTGGCCTGCTGGATTTTCAGGACGCGCTGATCGGTCATCCGGCCTATGATCTTGTGTCCCTGCTACAGGACGCACGTCGCGAAGTGTCTCCCGAAATCGAAACAGCCATGATCGCGCATTACAAGGCGATTGCCGCCCCCCGTGGCGATTTCAACGCCGCCTACGCCGTCCTGGGCGCGCAACGCAATGCCAAGATCATCGGCATATTCACACGGCTCTGGCAGCGCGACGGCAAACCGCGCTATCTAGATTTCCTGCCGCGCATGTGGACATTGTTGGAGCGCGACTTATCGCACCGTGCGTTGGAGCCGGTGGCTGATTGGTTCGCCGCCAACATCCCGGCTGACAAACGCCATCAGGCGCTTGCAGGCAAATGAGCGCCCATATCCGCACAGCCATGCTTATGGCCGCCGGTCTGGGCAAGCGTATGCGTCCGCTGACCGCCACGCGCCCCAAGCCTCTGGTAAAGGTGGCCGGTAAGGCATTGATGGATCACGCTCTTGATCGGTTGGAGGCAGGCGGCATCGAAAAGGTCGTCGTCAACGTCCACTATCTCGCCAGTACGGTCGAGGCGCACCTCAAGACGCGCAAGGGTTCAATGGAGCTCGTGGTCTCGGATGAGCGCACTAGGCTTCTCGAAACCGGCGGCGGCCTGATGCACGCCAAAGCACTGTTGGGTGACGCGCCCTTTCTGTGCGCCAACAGCGACAATCTCTGGATCGACGGACCGCGCAACAGCGTCGCTCTTCTGGCGGACCATTGGGATGACGCCAGAATGGACGCGCTCCTCCTGATGGTGCCCCACGCCCGCGCCAATTGCCACACTGGTCCCGGCGACTTTCACATGGACACCACCGGTCGCCTGTCGCGCCGCAAACCCGGCCATATAGCGCCGTTCGTCTTTACCGGTGTTCAGATCATGTCGCCACGCCTCCTGATCGACCCGCCCGGCGACGTCTTCTCCACGAACGTCTTCTGGAACCGGGCAATAGGATCAGGGCGGCTCTATGGCGTCTCCCATCAGGGGCTATGGTTCGATGTCGGCACACCGCAGGCCATCCCGGTAGTGGAAAACGTGCTCGCTCATGGGTGAGCGCACCCGGCCAGCCGTCTACACCATTCCCGCCCACCGGGCATTTTCCGATGCGCTGGCCGCAGGCGTTCTGGCGCAGCATGGCGGCGATCCGATGGGGCTGGCCCGCGGCATCATTCTGGTCCCGACCAACCGCGCGGCCCGTTCCATTTCAGAGGCTTTCGTGCGCCGCGCCGAAGGTGGATTGCTGCTTCCTCGCCTAGCCCCCATCGGCGACCCGGAACTGGACGAAACGCTTGGCAGTGCGCTCGATCCGATGGGGGCAGGGGCTGACATTCCGCCGGCCATTCCCCCTATGGAACGGCAGATGGTGCTGGCGCGCCTTGTCCAGCATGCACGCGCGCGCAGCGGTCAGCCAGTCGATGCAGCCGAAGCCATAAGACTGGCGCAGGCCTTGGCGAGTACGCTGGACCAACTGCTGATTGAGCAAGTCGATCCCCGCCGCATTCGCGATCTGGAATTGACTCAGGAGCTGTCATCGCATTGGCAGAAGTCGCTCGAACTCTTTGAGATTATTCTAAATATATGGCCGCAGGTGCTGGCCGATCGTGCTATGATCGACATGGCGGATCGTCGCAACCGCCTGCTGGACCATGTCACCCGCCGTTGGGCAGAGGCGGCACCACCCGGTTTCGTCATCGCCGCTGGTATCTCCACGACCGCCCCCGCCGTTGCGGCCCTGCTGAAGCAGGTGGCCCGAATGGAGCGCGGACAGGTCGTTCTCGCCGACCTCGATCAGAATATGAATGCGGAGGAATGGGACGCCATCGGTCCATTCCCGCCCGATCCGGTAACGGGGCGCAGCCGCCGTCCGCACGAAACGCATCCGCAATATGCTCTGAAACGCTTGCTCGATCAGATGGGCGTGGCACGCGAAGAGGTCGCTCTCTGGCGATGGGGCGGGGGTCACGACGCCCGCGCCATCCGCAGCCGCAATATCTCGCACGCCATGCTGGTGCCGCAGCTTACGGCCAAATGGCGCGATCTGGAAACGGCGGAGCGCTCTCTGGCAGGCGTAGAGGCGCTCGAAGTCGCGACCCCTGCCGAAGAGGCGCAGGCCATTGCCATCGCCCTGCGCGAAGCGCTGGAAACGCCTGAACGGACCGCTGCCTTGGTCACGCCCGACCGCGCTCTGGCTACCCGTGTCGCTGCGCACCTGCGCCGCTGGGGGATCGATGCGGACGATTCTGCTGGGCAACCGCTTTCGCGCCTTTTGCCCGGCACATTGCTCATCGCACTGGCCGAAGCGGCAGCGGAGCGGTTCGCGCCCGTGGCGTTGCTCAACTTGCTCAAGCATCCGATCGTCATGCGCGGGGAAACGCGCTTGGGATGGCTGGAGCATGTGAGGCGCTTTGATCTGCTGCTGCGCGGCCCACGGCCTGCTGCGGGACTATCGGGCGTCGATGCGCTATTGCTTCCCCGGGAGGATGACCGCCAATCCCACCTTCGCGCACAGGTCGCAACCTGGTGGCCCCACGCCCGCGCTTTGCTTGACCCTTTGGAAAGCGCTTTCGCTGCGGGCGGCGACCTTGCCACGCTCCTCGCTGCCCTGCGCACGACTGCCGGCATAATGAGCAACGACGCCGTCTGGGCTGGGCATCAGGGCCATGCCGCTGCAGCCTTTTTCGCCGACATGGAAACAGCCGCCCCGGAAGGGCCGCTCGACGCTTCGCCGCAGTCCATTCCGGCCTTGCTCGAAAGGATGCTGGGACAGGTGGCTATCCGCCCTCCACAGGGCGGCCATCCGCGCATCGCGATTCTCGGATTGGTTGAGGCGCAGTTACAACAGACCGACCTCATGATTTTGGCGGGGCTGAATGAAGGAACATGGCCCGCATTGCCTGCGCCGGACCCCTGGCTCGCACCACGCATCCGACAGGAACTGGGCCTTCCCGGTCTGGAACGCCGGATCGGCCTGTCGGCGCATGACTTCGCGAGTGCGCTTGGCGCGCCGCGCGTCCTCATTACCCGTGCCCGCCGCGATGCCAGTGCGCCTGCCGTCGCATCGCGTTTCTGGTTGCGCCTGAAGGCAATGGCCGGGGCGAACTGGAAAGAGGCGGATCGTTATGTCGCTATGGCCCGTTCACTCGACCACGCGGCCACCCATGAACCGGCGGACCGCCCTGCGCCTTGCCCTCCCGTCGATATTCGTCCCCGAACCATCGCCGTTACCGATGTCGACAGGCTGAAGGCCGATCCCTACGCATTTTATGCGCGCAAAATATTGCGCCTTTCGGTGCTCGATCCTGTTGATGCAGACCCCAGCGCCGCATGGCGCGGCACCGAAGTGCACCGCATTCTGCAGCATTGGGCCGAACAGGATAACCGCGACCCCGCGAAGTTGGCAAAGCAGGCGACGGACATGCTCGCCCGCGCCGATGCCCATCCCCTGATGCGCGCACTCTGGCAACCCCGCCTTCTCGCAGCTATTCATTGGATTGCCGCGCAAGTTGCTGAAGATATGGCCGAAGGTCGAAATATAGGCTTGGTCGAGGCCGCCGGAAAGGCGGTTATCGCGGGTATTACCCTCAACGGCACTGCCGATCGCATAGACCGTCTGCCCAACGGTCAATGGGCCGTTATCGACTACAAGACTGGCAAACCCCCTCGCGCCAAACAAGTGCAGGCAGGTTTCGCAATGCAGCTTGGGCTTTTGGGATTGATACTCGAACATGGCGGCTTTGCGGACCGGAATGTGACCGGCATATCCGGATCTTTTGAATATTGGTCACTCGGCAAAAAGGGTGACAGCTTCGGCTATAGGGACAGCCCCACCGATGCGGCAGGAAAGCGCGGAAAGATCGTAACCGCCGATTTTACGACACAAGCGCTTGATCAGTTTCAGGAAGCCGCTGCCAGCTGGCTGACTGGCGCGGAACCCTTCGTCGCAAAACTCCGCCCAGAAATTCCCACATATGCCGATTACGACCAGTTGATGCGCCTTGAAGAGTGGTACGGACGTAATGACTAAGCCCGCGACCGCACTTCAGGCTCTACACGGGGCGCAAGCCATCGCGGCCACGCCGGATAGCCACGTCTGGCTTTCCGCTTCGGCAGGAACCGGCAAAACACATGTGCTTACGGCTCGTGTTTACCGATTGCTGTTAAGTGGCGTCAGGCCCGAAAACATCCTGTGCCTGACGTTTACGAAAGCGGGCGCCGCCGAAATGGCAGAACGCATTCACAATCGGTTGGCTGCGTGGGTGCAGATGGACGGGCCCGCGCTTGCAGCCGATTTGCGTGCGCTTGGCGAAGATTACACGCCGGAAGCACAGGACCACGCGCGTCGGCTTTTCGCCGAAGTTCTGGAAGCAACTGGCGGCGGATTGCGTATTCAAACCATTCACGCTTTCTGTCAGCAGTTGCTGTCCGCTTTCCCTGTCGAAGCGGGATTGATCCCTGGCTTCCGTCCGCTGGAAGCCCGCGAACAGGCGCAACTGGCGCGGCAGGCACTAGCTGAAATGGTGCTCGATGCCGAAGCGACCGGTAGAGGGGCGCTGATGGGCGCGCTCCAGACACTTAGCCTACGTCTGGGTGAAGGGGCCGCCGAAGCCTATCTAATGCGCTGTGCGCGCAGATATGACGTCATGACGTCATTGCCGACAGACATCCGAACATGGCTGTTTCAATCGCTCGATCTGCCGCCCGGCGATGTCGAAGCCGCCATTGCAGCGGAATGCACAGATGATGCCTTCGACATGCACGGCCTTGCGCGGATCGCTGCCGCCAATGCCGCTTGGGGCACAGCCACGGGCTTAGCCGATGCGGACAAGGTAGCCGCCTGGCGTGTTGCGGATGCGGCGGGTCGTGCCGCAGGCCTCGATACGCTACTCAGCATCTTCTGCACCAAGCAGGGAGAGCCCCGCAAATATTCTCCAAAGCTGATTGCAGCAGAAGGCGACTACGCAGGGATTGCCATCCGCTTGGGCCAAAAATGCCTCGATCTGCTCGCCCTTCGCGAACGCGCCCTTTATGCGGACCTGCTGGCACAGGCGCTCAGCGCAGGACACGCTTTTGCTAATGCCTATGCCGTTGCAAAGCAGCAAGCGGGCGCGGTCGATTTCGACGACCTCATCGCCCGCGCACAATCTCTGCTCAGCGAACCGGGCATGGGCGACTGGGTCCGCTACAAGCTCGACCAGCAGACCGATCACATTCTAGTCGACGAAGCGCAGGACACAAATGTCCAGCAATGGCAGATAGTTGAATCGCTTGCTGGAGAATTTTTCGCAGGAGAAGGTGCTAAGGGTGACAAGGTCCGGACGATCTTCACCGTCGGCGATTTCAAGCAAGCTATCTTCGGTTTTCAGGGGACCAGTCCACTGGCATTCGAATATGCCCGTCGCCGTTTCGCGGCCTATGCAGCGTCGGCAAACCACAGCTTTCACGACCTTTCATTGGACCGTAGTTTCCGCTCGACCCCAGCCGTTCTAGAAGCGGTCGATGCCACCATCGCTGCTCTCGATCCCGGCGCGCTCGGCTTCGCGTCGGACAGCGTGCACCATGTCAGCGCCAATCGATTTCCGGGTGAAGTCATACTGTTACGACCCGTAGCTGCCGGGCTACAGGAGGATGACGAAGGCGAGCCAGAGGGCGAGGAAGACTGGCTTTCGGATCAGGACCGAAAACTAGCCGAGAACATAGCCAAGCAGATCCGTGATTGGATCGCAGCGCCCACGATGCTCGAAAGCAAGGGGCGCCCCATGACGGCAGGCGACGTCATGATCCTCGTGCGCAAACGCGGCGATCTGGCCCGCCTAATCGTGGCGCGATTATATGAGGCCGGGGTGCCGGTTGCGGGGATCGACCGCCTGCGCCTCAATGCCCCGCTGGCCGTGCGCGATCTCCTTGCTGCTCTGCGCTTTGCGGTGCAGCCGGAAGACGACCTCAACCTCGCCAACCTACTTGTCTCCCCCCTGATCGGATGGACGCAGGAGCAATTGTTGGATCGTGCGCACGCTCGACGTGTCGGCTTATGGTCGCATCTGCGCGCAACTGTCCCCGAACCGATCATCCAGCCCCTGCGCGATCTGCTGGCGCAGGCGGACTTCACGACGCCCTATCGCTACCTTGAGCAAATCCTGTCCGGGCCGATGCAAGGACGTCGCGCGCTCATCCGCCGCCTTGGCGTCGAGGCGCGCGATCCTATCGAGGAATTGCTCAACGCTGCCCTCGCGTTCGAACAGGACGGCCAGCCCACGCTTCAGCGTTTCGTCGACTGGTTTGACCGGGGCGATGTTGAGATTGTGCGAGATGCCGCCGCGCAAGGCGACGCCGTTCGCCTGCTGACCGTCCATGGTGCCAAGGGGCTGCAGGCACCCGTTGTGATCCTGGCGGACGCGGCACATGATCCGGACGCGGGCAACCGGACGGATGGGCTGGATTGGGAACTGGCCGAAGGAAAGCTGCCTCTGTTGGCGCCTCGTAAAGCGGAACGCTTCGGCCCAATTGCGGAGGCGTTCGAAGCGACTGCAGCAGCCGACAGGCAGGAACACTGGCGACTTCTATATGTCGCTCTGACCCGCGCGGAAGAAAAACTCGTTATCGCCGGGTCGCTGTCCGCACGGGCCAAAGGCATTGTGCCCGAAGCAAGCTGGCATGCCGCTGTCGAGCGCGGGTTGATCGCTTTAAGCACTGAATGGGAAGCCGATCCGCTATGGAACGCCCGTCGGATCTGGCGAGGCAAAGACGATTTGCCCGCTGCCAAGCCCAGTAAACGGGATGCCACCGTAACCGAAGCCGCGGCAGAGCCGGTGTGGCTTCGCCAGCCTGCACCAGTCGAAGCGCGCCCGCCGCGTCCGCTGGCCCCATCGGCGCCGGTTGAGGACGATACACCTTATCCCCCGCCATCGCCCGCCCAGCGTCAGGCTGCGGAGCGGGGTAAGATGCTCCATGCCCTGTTGGAACGACTACCCGATTTGCCTGCCGAACAACGCCGGGAATCTGCGGATCGCTGGCTGAAAAACATTTTCCGCGTGTCGACTTATTCTGACCGATGCGCCATAATCGATCATGCGATGTCCGTCATAGACGCACCGGACTTCGCTGACGTGTTCTCGTCCGATGCACTGGCCGAAGCGCCTATTGCTGCTGTTGTGGGTGACATCGTCATCAGCGGAACCGTGGATCGTCTTCTGGTCCGTCCGGACGTCGTTCAGTTGGTGGACTTCAAGACAGGGAACAGGGTGCCGCAGGACGATGCTGACATACCGACCCCACATTTGCGCCAGATGGCCGCCTATGTCGCTGCGCTGTCCGTTATCTTCCCGGGCCGCCGGATCGAGGCCGGCTTGCTGTACACCGCCGGCCCGCGCTTGATCGTTCTGCCCGGTGATATGCTCGCTGCGTACAAGCCCGGCTTCCAACCGCCACAGGACAAATTGCTGTGAATAGCCGTTGAGAGCAGCATCCAGACCCCCTAAATAGCTTTTCAACATCAAAGGAGATTTCGCATGGCCACCAAGGCAGTAACCGACGCCAGCTTTCAGTCCGACGTGATTGAGGCCGGTAAACCCGTTCTCGTCGATTTCTGGGCCGAATGGTGCGGTCCGTGCAAGATGATCGGTCCCGCTCTGGAAGAAATCTCCGAGGAATTGGCCGACAAGGTGGATATCGTAAAGATCAACATCGACGAAAACCCGGACGCACCCACAAAATACGGTGTGCGCGGCATCCCCACCATGATCCTGTTCAAAGGCGGGCAGATCGCAGCGACGAAGGTTGGCGCGGCACCCAAGAGCCAGCTCAAAGGCTGGATCGAAGGCGAACTATAAGCGCTCCAGCGCATAGCAAAATAGTGGTGCACCCGACGGGATTCGAACCCATGGCCCCCAGATTAGGAATCTGATGCTCTATCCTGCTGAGCTACGGGTGCGCCACGCAAACCCATAACTTTCGATGCTTTTACGTCAAGGTTTCATCGCGATCGGACCGATGATTACCGTCCGATAGCTGCATTTAGCATAATATTTGCGCCGCCTTGTCCCACATCCGGTGAGAAGACGCGCCCAACAATCCGCGCTTGTTATCGCCAATGATGTAGGGCGTGCCGTCCCGTCGTGCGAGTTTGGCACCGGATTCATTCAGCAGCAACGCTCCGGCGGCATGGTCCCACGGGTGCGAACGTTCGAAGAGGGACACGTCGTTGGTGCCCAGCACCAGTCGGGGATATTGTTCCGCTGCACGACGAGGGATATCGACCAGCGTCAGCTTTCCTTCCGCTTTCACCGCGATTTCCGCGCGTTGTTCGACGGTCAGGAAATACACTGCAAGGGCGGCAATGGGTTTGTCCGCTCCGGTTTCCTTCGCTGCGATCCGTTCCTCATCGATATAGGCACCGCCGCCCAACGCCGCATGGCACATCCGCCCAGTGAGGGGATCTAATATCCAGCCCGCTTGGATGACGCCATTGTCCACCAAACCGACCATGATCCCGAAAGGAGCGCGACCGGCCGCGAAATTACCGGTGCCGTCGATGGGGTCAATAATCCACTGCAGGCCGTTGCCGACATTGTCCATCACGGTGGGATCGGCAGCTACGGCTTCCTCACCAACGACACCCGCCTCAGGCAATATCTTCGACAGCCCCTCCTGCAGACGTATCTCGCTTTCCTTGTCGGCAATCGTCACATAATCGTCCGCAGCCTTTTCCTCGATCTCCTCGGCAGCAAGGTTCTGGTAGCGCGGCAGCACGACTTCGGCGGCCACGGTTTCCATCAGCGTCGCAACCTGGCGGTAAAGTGCGTGCATGGGCGTTAACTCCGATAGTCGGCGTTGATGGTTATATATCCGTGGGTCAGGTCGCACGTCCAAACCGTAGCGCGGCCTTCACCAAGGCCAAGGTCGACGCCGATATCGATCTCGTTCCCTTTGAGATGCGCGGCCACCGGCGCTTCGTTATAGCCATCCACCGCGAGGCCGTCCTTGGCAACTTGCACACCGCCAAAGCGGATAGAGAGCTTGTCCCGCTCGGCGGGTTCGCCTGCTTTGCCGACGGCCATCACGATCCGTCCCCAATTGGCGTCCTCGCCCGCGATAGCCGTCTTGACGAGCGGCGAATTGGCGATGGAAAGTGCCACTTTATGCGCGCTCGCGTCGCTACTCGCCCCTTCGACGGTGACGGAGATGAACTTCGAAGCACCTTCGCCATCGCGCACGACCAGATGTGCCAGTTGCCGACACAGATCGGACAAGGCAGCTGCAAAGGCGTCGCTCCCTGCATCTTCGAAACTGGCCAACGGCACATTACCCGCAGCGCCCGTCGCGAACGCCAAAACGGTGTCGGACGTGGATGTGTCGCTATCGACCGTGATGCACGAAAAGCTGGTGCGATTGGCGGCACTAAGCATCGCTTGCAAGAAAGACGCTTCCACGGCTGCGTCAGTGAAAATATAGCCCAGCATCGTCGCCATGTCTGGCGCGATCATACCTGATCCCTTGATAATCCCGACCAGATTGACGGTACGGTCACCGACTACAGCTTGAGTCACCGCTGCCTTGGCGAAGGTGTCGGTGGTCATGATCGTCGAAGCGGCATCTTCCCAACTACAGGGTGCAGCCGCGAAAGCCGCATCCAGCCCTGCCTCGGCCTTATCCACTGGCAAGGGCACGCCGATGACGCCAGTCGATGAAACGAACACGTCGCTTGGCAGGCAATCCATATGATTGGCCACGCGCGCCGCTATCGCTTCGACGGCTGCCCTTCCGCGATTGCCGGTAAAAGCGTTACTGTTCCCCGCATTTACTACGACAGCGCGCGCATTGCCCAACGGTATCGCATCACGGCACCATTCGACTTCCGGCGACGGACAGAGGCTTTGCGTCGTCACGCCAGCAACGGCTGTACCCGTCGCCAACTCGACATAGGTGAGATCGCAACGATCCCACGTCTTGTAGTGCGCCCGTGCCACACGGAGCGTCACGCCACCAATATCAGGCAAGTCGGGAAAAGCGGCCGGAGCGAGGGGGGAGCGGTTTGTCATGCCGTGCGAATAGCGCAATTGCGCGGCGGATCAATGACTCTCCGCATCAGATGTCCTGTGCTATGCGCCCGTAAAGTTCGGGTCTGCGATCGCGAAAGAAGCCCATGCCTGCCCGGTGCGTACGCGCTGCCGTCAGATCGACAGTCGCGACCAGCGCCCCACTTTCGTGAGCGCCGACCTCTGCGAGAAAGTCGCCCCACTCATCGCTAATGAAGCTGTGGCCGTAAAAGCGCTGCTCTGTGCCGTCGTCTTCGCTTTCGCTTCCGATACGGTTGGCGGCGATGACGGGCATGCAATTGCTGACAGCGTGGCCTTGCATCGCCCGCCGCCACATCCGACTGGTGTCAAGGTCGGCATCATAAGGCTCCGATCCGATGGCCGTAGGATAGAACAGCATCTCAGCACCCATCAGCGCCATCACGCGCGCGCATTCGGGATACCATTGGTCCCAGCATATCCCGACGCCGACGGTGCCGTATTTCGTATCCCAAACTTTGAAACCCGTATTGCCGGGGCGGAAATAATATTTCTCCTCATATCCCGGTCCATCGGGGATATGGCTTTTTCGGTATACACCCATGATCGCGCCGGCATCGTCGATCATTGCAAGGCTGTTGTAATATTGCTGCCCATCTCGCTCGAAAAAGCTGGTGGGGATGTAGACTTCCAGCTCTTGCGCAAGTCGCTGCATCGCAAGGACCGCGGGATGGCTTTCCAGCGGTTGCGCGCGGGCAAACAGCGCCTCATCCTCGACCCGGCAGAAATATGGACCTTCGAACAACTCCGGGGGCAATATGATCTTGGCGCCACGCGCCGCAGCCTTGCGCACGTGCGTTTCAACCAGCGCAATATTCTCGTCGATATCGTCGGTGAAGGCGAGTTGCAGGGCGGCAACGGTAACTTTGGTCATACAGGCTCCGGAAGGTCAGGCGCTCGGCATTTGCTGGCTGGTGCAATGGAAACTGCCGCCGCCCGCCAATATGGCATCGCTACGCAATCCGACAATCTCCCGGCCCGGAAAAAACGGACGCAGCGCATCGAGGGCGGCCTGATCGTTCGGACGACCGTAAATCGGCACGACGACAGCGGCATTGCCGATGTAGAAATTCATGTAACTCGCTGGGATCGCTTCGCCATCCACCAGTACGAGGCCGGGCGAGGGCATCGACGCCACCTCAACCCCATGCGCTTTGGCCCGCGCACGCGCGTCAGCGTAAATCGCCGCGTTGGGATCGTCGGCATCGGTGGCTTCGGGGAGCGCCAGCACACCGGGTGCCACAAACCGCGCCAGATTATCGACATGGCCGTCGGTATGATCGTTGAGCAGTCCGTCGCCCAGCCAGAGCATATCGGACAGGCCCAGGCTTCCCGCCAGCAGCGTCTCGATCTTGCCCTTGTCCAGCGCGGGATTGCGATTGGGGTTCAACAAGCATTGCTCGGTCGTCACGAACAATCCTGTCCCGTCGGTATCCACGGCACCGCCTTCGAATATCCACGGTGCGGTAGTCAGCGATAGGTTGATCTGTGCGGCCAAACGGGCGCCAACGTCCTCGTCGCCCGCCATCACATATTTTCCGCCCCAGCCATTGAAACCGAAATCGACCAGCGCGCGCGCACTGCCGTTGGTAACGCAGATTGGACCCGTGTCCCGCAGCCAAACGTCACCATGCTTTTCGACCTGCACGACTACGCCAACTCCAACCAATGCGCGCGCAATGGCCGCATTCGCGTCGTCCGCCGCGACCAGCCGCACCTCTTCGCCCTTACCCCCCGCATGAACAGCATCGGCAAATGCCGCTATCTGCCGTTGCGCATCAGGCAATGTAGCGGGCCATTCTTCTTCGTTGCCTGGAAAACCTATCCATACCCAATCATGCAGAGCCCATTCGGCGGGCATGTAATAGGTCATCGGTTAACTCCGGTCGGGATATGAGACTGCCCGCCCTCTACAGGATCACCTCAGTTCAGACAGCCCCAAATTTTGGCAATTCGTTGTCGGCCTGCATCATCAATGCAGGTTGCAATATTGGGCCGCGCTCGCAAGATAGGACAACATATGCTCGGGGGAGAAAAATAGGTGCTTCGTTTCGTTACAGGCTGCACGTCGGCTTTATTCATTTCGGCGTCGGCCGCTGCTGCGCCCGATTCTCTCGCGGTGGCGTTCGGTGCACGGGAAGGGATCATTTCAGCCAGCATATCGCCGGATGGAAGCAAGATATCGTTGATCGCCGCCGGATCCGGAAGGACCAGCAAGTTATTTATCCTTGATGCCAAGGAAGGCACCGAGCCTAAAGCAGTTCTGACGACAACCGGTGCACCGGAATCCATGGGCAGTTGCGATTGGGTGTCGAACGATCGGCTGGCATGTCAGGTGTACGGCACAACCCACTATGAAGGCGAAATTTACAATTTCAGTAACGTAGTTGGCGTTGATGCATCAGGCGGACATGTAAAACTCCTTAGCCAGAAGCGGAGCTCGAATTCGTTATGGGCGGATTTCCGTGGTGGCGGCATAGTTGACCTGCTGCCGGAAGAGAACGGCGCCATCTTGATGGCCCGCTCTTACGTTCCGGAGGCCAAAATCGGAAGTCTGGTCGAAAAAAAGCTCGAAGGACTGGGCATAGATCGCGTCGATACGCGAACGGGACAAATAAGCCGTGTGGAAATGCCAAAAACTATGGCCACTAGCTACATTAGTGATGGGTTGGGCAACATACGCATCATGGGCGTTCAAGAAAATGTAGCGGAATACTCCGCAAAAGGTACAACAAAGTACTTCTTTCGCTTGAAGGGTAGTCGGGATTGGCTTGATCTTGGCACCTACGATTGGTCCAAGAAAACCGGCTTTTTGCCTGTGGCGGTGGACCCGGCAAAGGACGTTGCATATGGCTTTGAGAAAATCGATGGGCGTTTTGCCATCGTTAGTGCGTCTTTAGGGAGTACCGAAAAAAAGGAGGTTATCTTTGCCCATCCAAAGGTTGACGTCGATGACCTGATCCGGATTGGTCGCCGTAAACGGACTGTAGGCGTAAGCTATGTGCTTGAACATCGCGAAGCTCTGTACTTCGACAAGGGTATAGCTTCGGCAGTGTCGGCGTTGGGCAAAGCGCTTGGTGGGAGAGCTGTCAATGTGGCGGATACCAGCCTGGACGAAAATCGGATGCTTGTTTGGGCGGGTAGCGATCTCGATCCGGGTAACTATTATCTCTTCGACCGAGCAGCCAAAAAACTATCTCCGGTCATGCCCAATCGCCCCTTGTTGGCGAACGTTACGCTGTCTCCGATGAAGGCCGTAACCGTCAAGGTCGCAGACGGAACCGACATGCTGGCCTATCTTACGCTACCGGCCGGGAAAGACCCGAAGGGACTGCCTGCGATTGTAATGCCGCATGGCGGCCCTGAATCGCGCGATGAGTGGGGATTTGATTGGCTGGCGCAATATTTCGCAGCACGCGGTTTTGCGGTTATCCAGCCACAGTTTCGCGGATCGGCGGGATTCGGCGATCAGTGGCTGATGAACAATGGCTTCAGGTCGTGGCGCACGTCGGTCGGCGATGTAACGGATGCGGGGCGCTGGCTGATACAAAACGGCATTGCAGATCCGAATAAGCTTACGATCGCGGGCTGGTCCTATGGCGGATACGCAGCCCTGCAAGCAGGCGTGCTCGCACCCGATCTGTTCAAGGCCATTGTCGCCATCGCACCCGTTACGGACATCAGTGATATGCTTCGCCGCAGTCGCTGGTCGACAACATATGCACTACAAAGAGACTTTCTGGGCACTGGCTCCCAGGCTGATGCTGCATCACCGGCGCAAAACGCAAAATCGATACGCGCACCCGTTTTGATGTTTCACGGTACTGAAGACGTAAACGTCGACATAAGCCAGTCGCGGATCATGCAAAGCAAACTGGAAGGCGCGGGTAAGAAGAGTCGACTGGTGGTATACCAAGGTCTGGAACATAGCCTTGTCGACAGCGATGTACGTGCCGATCTCCTTCAGCAGGCAGGCGACTTCCTGTTAGCTGCCGGACAATAACGGTAACGAAAAAGGGCGGCTCCTGCAGGAACCGCCCTTTCGCATTTCCAGGATCGCGAAACGATCAGCGCGAATAGAATTCCACGACCAGGTTCGGTTCCATCTTCACCGGATAAGGCACTTCATCCAGCGTCGGAATGCGTGTGTACGTAACCTTGGCGCTGCCATCGGGTGCGATATAGTCAGGAATGTCACGCTCGGCGAGGCCTTGCGCTTCCATGACCAGCGCCATGTCCTGCGCCTTCTTGCCCAGAGTCACTTCGTCGCCGGGCTTCACCAGACGCGATGCCACGTTGCATTTCACGCCGTTCACATAAATGTGACCGTGCGAAACGATCTGACGTGCCGAGAAGATCGTGGGCGCGAACTTGGCGCGATAGACGACAGCGTCAAGGCGACGCTCCAGCAGGCCGATCATGTTCTGGCCGGTGTCGCCCTTCATACGGGCCGCTTCGGTGTAGTTCTTCTTGAATTGCTTTTCGGTCACGTCGCCATAATAGCCCTTGAGCTTCTGCTTGGCGCGGAGCTGAATGCCGTAGTCGGAGACTTTGCCCTTACGGCGCTGACCGTGCTGGCCGGGGCCATATTCACGCTTGTTCACCGGGGACTTGGGACGACCCCAGATGTTTTCGCCCATACGGCGGTCGAGTTTGTGCTTGGCGCTTTGACGCTTCGACATATGTATTCCTTAACAATTGCTACAACGTTGGCCGCCTGAAAGGCAGCGTCGATCCCGGTACTCGCTCCGATACGGCAAATGCGTAGCAGGGCCGCTGCTTCACCGGGGTGCAGGGCCAATTGCGAAGGCGCGCGTATGAAGGGGCAGGGGGGTGATGTCAACCCTCGACAGCGTCGCTCCCCTTGCTTAGGGAAGCGGCATGACGGAACCGCTCTTCCCCGCCGATTGCCATACGATGACCGAGGTTCGCGCTGGCGTGGACGCGCTCGACCGGCGTCTTGTCGCGCTGTTCGCCGAACGCTTTGCCTATATGCGCGCTGCTGCCCGGATCAAATCGGAACGCGGGCATGTTCGGGACGAGGCGCGCAAAGCGGACGTGATTACCAATGCTATTGCAGAGGCTGAGAATTTGAGCATCCCTGCAGAAGCGATTGGCGAAATCTGGGAAACGCTTGTGGAAGCCTCGATTGCCTATGAAATGGTCGAGTTCGATCGGCTGAGGAAATAGACTTTAAGACATTCCTCTGGGCCGCGATTTCGTCAATGCCGACAAAACGCCGCGCAATGTCCGCACTTCTTGACTGTTCCAGCCTGGCTTCGTCAGCACGCTGCGCAAAGCGCGCTTGGTCGCTGGCGTCCGATCAGGGGGAAAGAAATAACCCGACACCTCCAGCATCGTTTCCAGTTGCCCGATCATCCCGTCCAGTTCCTCCTGCGGCGCCGGTTCACCCAGATCATTGAGCGTTGGAGAGACAAGGTCGACTTGCTTCGACCATTCATAAGCGCACAGGATGACTGCCTGAGCCAGATTGAGCGAACCGAATTCCGGATTGATCGGCACCGTTAATATTGTGCGCGCGACAGCCACGTCGTCCGTTTCCAGACCCGACCGCTCCGGCCCGAACACGAACGCGCTCCGCCCTGTTGCGGCATGAATCTCCCGCGCGGCTTCTTCCGGTGTCACGACCGGCTTGGTGACGCCGCGCTTGCGCACCGTGGTTGCATAGACATGCTGACAATCCGCGACGGCCTCCGATAGCGTCTCGAACACCTGAGCGCGTTCCAGCACGATGTCGGCCCCCGATGCGGCAGGCCCAGCGTCAGGATTGGGCCACCCGTCGCGTGGAGAAACGAGTCGCAATTCAGTGAGCCCGAAATTGAGCATCGCCCGAGCGGCCTTACCGATGTTTTCGCCAAGTTGCGGGCGGACGAGGACGATTATGGGGTGGTTATTCTCGACAGGAGCGAACCGAACGGGATTAGGCGTGAGCAACCCTTTCTCTCCCGTTCGGTTCAAGCCAGCGTCAAGCGAAGTCGGGACGCGGGGTCGGGAATGGGCTGCCGAATAAACGGCAGTCCAATCCCCACGGATTAGCGCCTCTTTTTTCTTTCGTGACCAGTCCTTGACCTGACGCTCTCGCTCCAGTGCATCGATCCGTTCGGCAAAGGTTTCGCTGAACACCAGTTCGACCGGACGACGGTCGTGGGTGTAGCCGGGGAATGTGCCCGACTCATGCTGCGCCACGCGACGCTCAAGATCGTCTGTGTGGCCGGTATAATAAGTGCCGTCCGAGCAACGTAAAATGTAAATCCAGAAGCTCATTTCGTGGACGGTTCTCGACAAGCTCGAATCGAATGGGGGACAAGGCATGGGAATGACATCGGTCGCCGCCCCTCACTCACCCCCGACTTCCTTTACCGTGCTTGCGAAATCCTCAAAATCCCGCGCTTCGCCGAAGTCCTTATAAACACTGGCAAACCGAATATAGGCGACACTGTCGAGGACTTTTAGCCCCTCCATCACCATCTCACCGATGATCTTGGCTTCGACTTCCGTCTCGCCGCTGGTTTCGAGTTGGCGCTGAATGCCCGACACGAGCTTTTCCATCCGTCCCGCATCGATAGGCCGCTTGCGGCATGCGATGCCGATGGATCGTGCCAGCTTGTCACGCTCGAATGGCTCGCGCCGCCCCTCGCTTTTCAGCACCCAGACCTCGCGCAATTGAATACGCTCGAAAGTCGTGAAGCGCGCGCCGCACGCTTCACACTGCCGCCGCCGCCGGATCGCACCGTTGTCCTCGGTGGGGCGGCTGTCCTTTACCTGGCTATCGTCATGACCGCAAAAGGGGCAACGCAAGTCTCAGCCCTCGTAGATCGGGAAGCGTGCGCACAAGGCCGACACGCGCTTGCGCACATCGGCTTCCACTGCCGGATCGCCCGCTTCTCCATTGTTGCGCAGTGCGGCGAGCACATCAGCGATCATATCGCCAATGGCTTCAAACTCCGCGATGCCGAAGCCGCGCGTCGTGCCGGCTGGTGAGCCGACGCGGATGCCGCTCGTCTTGGTCGGGGGCAGGGGATCGCCAGGCACGCCGTTCTTGTTGCAGGTGATGTGGCTGCGCTCCAACGCTTCATCCGCATCCTTCCCGCTGATGCCATAAGGACGCAGGTCGATCAGCGCCAGGTGCGTATCGGTGCCGCCCGAAATCACGTCGAGCCCACGAGCCTTTAGTCGTGCTGCCAGCGCCTTGGCATTCGCCACAACGGCTGCAGAATACGCCTTGAACTCCGGCGTCAGCGCTTCGCCGAATGCGACTGCCTTCGCCGCAATCACATGCATGAGCGGCCCACCCTGCAAGCCAGGGAACACGGCCGAATTGATCTTCTTCGCGATGGCTTCGTCGTCGGTCATGATCATGCCGCCACGCGGGCCGCGCAATGTTTTGTGCGTGGTGGTCGTCACTACATGGGCATGCCCGAACGGCGTGGGATGCACGCCCCCCGCCACCAATCCAGCGAAATGGGCCATGTCGACCATGAAGATCGCGCACACCTTGTCGGCAATCGCGCGGAACCGTGCGAAGTCGATTTCGCGCGGATAAGCTGACCCGCCAGCGATGATGAGTGTCGGCTTATTCTCGATCGCCATGGCTTCGACGGCATCGTAATCGATCAGGTGTGTCGTCTCATCGACGCCATATTGCACAGCTTTATACCATTTGCCGGAAAGCGCTGGCTTCGCGCCATGGGTCAGGTGACCGCCGGCATCGAGCGACAGACCCATGATCGTGTCACCCGGCTTGGTCAGCGCCAGCATTACCGCGCCGTTCGCCTGCGCGCCCGAATGCGGCTGCACGTTGACGAAACCGCAACCGAACAGTTGCTTGGCCCGGTCGATGGCGAGCTGCTCGACGGCATCTGAAGGCGCACAACCCTGATAGTACCGCTTACCTGGATAACCCTCGGCATATTTGTTCGTAAAGACCGAACCCTGCGCTTCCAGAACGGCGCGCGACACAATGTTCTCCGATGCGATCAGTTCGATCTGGCCCTGCTCGCGTTTCAGTTCATCGGCGATGGCGGCTGCGATGGCGGGATCGGTTTGCGCGACCGTGCGCGTGAAGAAGCCTTCTGCTCGGATGGCATCGACGTCGTCGATCGAGGCGTCGGGAGCGGAAGCAAGGGTTGCAGTGCTGCTCATGCGAAAAATTCCTTTCAGAGCGCCAGAGATTAGGAAGCCGGGGAAGAAAGCTTAGCCACGCGATCGGCGTGGCGTCCGCCACCGAAGTCAGTAGAGAGAAATGCTTCAACGCAGGCCTTGGCCATATCGGGGCCGGTCAGTCGCGCACCCATGGCCAACACATTGGCGTCGTTATGCTCGCGTGACAGTGCCGCCGACAATGGCTCGGACACCAGCGCCGCGCGGCAGGCAGGGTTGCGATTGACGGCAATCGAAATGCCGATGCCCGATCCGCACAAAGCAATGCCCCGCTCGGCACTACCACTGGCAATGGCAGCGGCCAGCTTGTAGCCATAATCGGGATAATCCACGCGGTCGGCCGTCATCGGGCCAAGGTCATCGACCTTGTACCCGCTCTCCCGCAGCCAGTCGGCAAGCAATGCTTTTAACTCAACGGCGGCATGATCGGACGCGATGATGATACGCATGGGATGGGCGATCCTACGGCGGCTATGATTCGGATGCCGTCTCTCTAGTGCCGATCACGGCATTTGGCCATGTTACGATTTTGGGACTGCCATTTTGGATGGCTGAGACAGATCTGTTTGCAGGCGGCACATCCGTCTTGCCTGATTGTTTCAGGCGTTAAACCTGACCATGCGATGAACTCCCGGTTCGGTTCATCCCATTTGCAGGACATCATAACTATTTGAACAGTATGCATTTTTTACCTGATTTCGGATCGATAATCGGGCAAGGGCGTTCTTTCCGCGAATGAATTGAAAGAAATGTGATTATTTAATGGTCGATCAAAGTTTGAGCAGAAGCAGTGTCATTCTGGAGCTTGAGCGTTGCATGGTTCCCGCGTCCTTGGCTGAGAATTCGTTGCAGGATGATATTCGCTCGCTCACTTTCTATAGTGTCGCTCGCTTACCCCAAGAAACTTTGGAGCAAATGAGCATGCTTCCGCAGCAGTGCCATAACAATGTTCATACCTATACGAAGGCTGACCCTACGGGCGAATCCAAAGTGGTGCCCGGCTGGTGGAAGCGAGGCGATGTATTTGTTCTTCACTCAGTCGTTCTATCGCGGGATTTGCTGCACTGTGTAACACCTCATGCAGACGGCGAACCGATATTGTTCGCCCCCGACCCCGCGATTGCTTGGGCTGATACCGATCAGGTGCTGCGTGATGGCCAGTCTTTCCCGACAATCGTCCGCAATGAGCCTGAAGCCGTCATTGCAAAAGCCAAAAAGGCCAGGGACGCCTTGCTTGCGGGGGCGGATCTTGGTTCTGTGGCCTTCCCGTTTTAGAAAGGCGGCGGTGAAGCGTCGCCCGGTTCAATGTAAAGGCCTTGGCCGGTGATCGATAACTGGCTCTCTTTCCCTATCAGCCGTGCTTAGGTATGGCGGGTCTATGTTATTTATAACTCAGTCTTACGTGCGTCATTTCCACGTCAAATATAGCGTTCCCGTATGAGCGGGACGATCCTGTCGCTACTTATGCTCGCGGGGTTGGCGTTACTTGGCGGTGGAACATATCTGCTCTTCAAGAAGCGTGACCGGAAGCAAGCATTGTTGATGCTTGCCGCCGGTGTCGTGATGCTGGGCAATGTAGCGATATGGGCGGTGCCGATGTGATGCCTCCCCTGGTGGGGAGGCATGACGTTCACCGGATGGGTGAGTCTGGCGAAAGGCGCATATCGAGATAATTGTCGACCGATTTCATCAACTGGTCGAGTTCATGTTCGAAAAAGTGGTTTGCGCCACGAATTTCGTCATGGTGGATCGTAATGCCCTTCTGGGTGCGTAGCTTGTCTACCAGCTTCTGAACGGCGCTGGCCGTGACAACTTCATCATTGGTCCCCTGCACAATGATGCCCGATGAGGGGCAAGGCGCCAGAAAGCTGAAATCATACATATTGGCAGGCGGAGCCACCGAGATGAAGCCGCGAATTTCTGGGCGACGCATCAGCAACTGCATGGAAATCCAAGCGCCGAAGGAGAAACCGGCAATCCAGGTGGTCTGCGCTTCGGGATGAAAGCTTTGTACCCAATCGAGCGCCGACGCGGCATCGGACAGTTCGCCGATCCCGTTGTCGAACGTGCCCTGGCTGCGGCCAACGCCGCGGAAGTTGAAGCGAAGCACCGCAAAGCCACGCTTCACGAATGTCTTATACAGCGCCTGCGTAATGCGGTCGTTCATCGTGCCGCCGCCCTGCGGATGTGGGTGCAGGATCATCGCCACGGGCGCACGGGGGCGGGGCGGCGGGCTGAAGCGCCCTTCGAGACGACCTTCGGGGCCAGTGAAAATCACGTCAGGCATGGGACTTGCTCTATGTTTTGGGCCGGGGCGGACGGCAGGCGCGGATGCGGTCTGCTTTCGCCTGTGGCTATGGCGGGTTTGCCGCCTATATAGATGTCGCGCCCTTTTTCGCAATCAATGAGTGTATCTTCCCCTTGGATCGTCTCTATCTGGATCACGCCGCCACGACCCCGATGCTGCCTGAGGCGGTCGCAGCGATGGTCGACGCCATGCAAAGCTGGGCCAATCCTTCCAGCCCCCACGCCGATGGGCGCGCAGCCAGAGCGAAGCTGGAGGATGCCCGCGCCCGGATAGCAAAAGCGCTGGATTGGCCAGGCCACATCATTTTTACATCCGGCGCCAGCGAAGCGATCGCCATTGCGCTAACCCGCGCGAAAGCGGAAGCAATCGTAACTTCATCAGTCGAGCACGACGCCGTGTTACGGGTCACACCCGGGAGCAAGCGGTTGGAAGTAGGGGCCGATGGCTTAGTCATCCTGCCCTCGAATGTTGGAAAGGAAGGACTGCGGGCCATCCAACACGCCAACAACGAAACCGGAGTCGTTCAGCCTCTCGATGACATTCCTCATCTCTTCGCCGATTGCGCCCAAACAGCAGGAAAGCTTTCACTTCCGAACGCCGACATGATCGCGATCAGCGCGCATAAATTCGGTGGCCCGCCAGGTATCGGTGCGCTCCTGATCCGAGACCTCACGACTATCCATCCCAGCGGCGGGCAGGAACAAGGCTATCGCGCTGGCACGGAGAACCTGCCCGCAATCATGGCCATGGCCGCAGCGCTCGAAGCGCCACGCGAATGGCTCAAGGTCGCCGCAAACCTTAGAATGCAGCTCGACAGCGCCATAGCCGACGCTGGGGGCGATGTGGTGGCCGGAGCGTCGCCCCGCATACCAACCATCGCAAGCTATCGTATGCCGGGCGTCTCGGCCCGCGCGCAGCTTATCCGCTTTGACATGGCAGGCATCTCGGTATCCGCAGGCAGCGCCTGCTCTTCGGGCACGTTAAAAGCCAGCCACGTTCTGACCGCAATGGGCTGGGACGAAACGGCGGCAGGCGAAGTAATCCGCGTCAGCTTCGGTCCGCAAACCAGCGCTGCTGATATCGATCGCTTCGTCGCTACATGGCGGACCGTCGCGTCGTGATCTATCTCGATTATCAGGCGACGACGCCCCTCGCGCCAGAAGCGTTCGAAGCGATGGTGCCGTTGCTTCGTGATCAATTCGGCAATCCGCACAGCACCCATCGCGCCGGGCGGCAGGCGGCTGCGCAAGTCGAACTCGCCCGCGACCGAATCCTGATGGCGATGGCTATGCCACTAGGAAAGCTCGTGTTTACCTCCGGCGCAACCGAAGCAATCAACATTTCGCTCATCGGCTTATTACGCTCGGCACCGCCTGCCCGCCGCCGGATCGTGGCGCTCGCTACCGAGCATGCCGCTGTTCGCGATACCGTGCTGGCGATGGACGGCTATGAAACGATCCTGCTGCCTGTCGGACCGGACGGCTTGGTCGATCTGGAAACAGCGCGCGCTGCCATCACGTCCGACACTGCGCTAGTTACGGCTATGCTTGTGAATAACGAGATTGGCGTCATTCAACCTGTCGATGCGCTATGTGACCTGGCCCACGCAGCGGGCGCGGTCTTTCTTTGCGACGCCGTACAGGGCTTCGGGCGTGTCCCGCTCCCCCAGCAGGCCGATGCGCTCACGATCAGCGCGCACAAGGTCCACGGCCCAAAGGGCGTCGGCGCGCTTTGGCTGTGCGATGGCATCACAATCCCCCCGCTGCTTCATGGCGGCGGTCAGGAGGGCGGCCTAAGATCCGGCACGCTCTCGCCAGCTTTGTGTGCGGGCTTTGGTGTGGCCGCGGACCTCATGCATCGCCTTCGGGACAGTGACACCCAACATACCGAAATGCTGTGGCAAGCCGCATTGCGCCTGTTCGACGACTGGACGATAAACGGCAGCATGGGTGCGCGTTATCACGGCAATTTGAATATCCGCCGTGACGGAATAGACGGCGCGCGGTTGCTGTCCGAATGCCGCGACATTGCCTTTTCGCTGGGGTCCGCCTGTGCCAGTGGATCGGGTCGTCCCAGTCATGTCTTGCAAGCTATCGGTCTATCCGACAAAGAAGCCCGGGGATCGGTTCGGATCGGCTTTGGCCGGTACACGACTATCGACGAACTGGAGGATGCTGCGAAGGCGATCACGCAAGCGGCCGAGCGTCAGCTATCGGTCGCCAATGGAGCGCACGGGTCATGACGAAAGTCACATTCATCAGCGCCGACGGCAGGCAGCGGCAAGAGGTGGATGCACCCACCGGCGCCAATTTGCTGGATATTGCTCAAGCTGCCGGACAGCCGCTGGAAGGAACATGCGAAGGGCAGATGGCGTGTTCGACATGCCATGTGATTGTCACGCCGGAAGATTTTGCCCAACTCCCCCGCGCCAGCGAGGGGGAAGAGGACATGCTGGATCTCGCTGCATCGGCCACGCGCAACAGCCGCCTTGCGTGTCAGATATTGCTGACCGATGCGATTGCCAGCCTGACCGTGCAAATCCCGCCGGAAAGCCACAACATGCAGGGAATGTAAGGGATATGCGGTACGTTTTCGTGCTGGCAGCCATGGCCGCGACGACCGGCGTGCCGTCGCACGCCCAATCCGATGTAGGCCGTTTTAAGCTCGAAAGTTTAGAGCAAGCCGCCAAACCGGTGGCAGTGGCGAATCCACGTCAGATCGAGGAATCTACTGGCGGGCGCCTGGGCATCGCTCTGGTGGATGCCGAAGGGAAACTGCTCCTTGGCTTCAATCGCGAAGAGCGCTTTGCGATGTGTTCCACATTCAAGGCACCGCTCGCAGCAGCAGTGCTGATGGGCGCGGAACAGGGTCGCTATGGTATGGATGGCACCCTTCCTGTCGCGCAATCCGATTTGCTCGACTACGCGCCCGTGGTGGCGGCCAGTTTGAAAAAGGGCCGTATGCCAATTTCGGAACTAGCGAAGGCGGCCGTTGAAGTCAGCGACAACAGCGCGGCCAACCTACTTCTGCCGCTGGTGGGTGGTCCGGAAGGTTTTACCCGTTTTTTGCGGGCTCATGGCGACGATGTGACACGTCTGGACCGCACCGAACCCACGCTTAACGAAAATGCCCAAGGCGATGAACGGGACACGACCAGTCCGGCGTCGATGGTGACGGTGATGGCGCGGCTTTTGTTCCAGGATATGCCGACGTCCGCTGCGCAGCAGCTTCGCGGATGGCTGGAAAGCAGTACGACCGGCAAAGCCCGTATCCGCGCCGGTCTGCCCAAAGGGTGGCAGGTAGGCGACAAGACCGGCTCTTGCGGCACGGCCAATAACGACGTCGCGGTGTTGAAATCGCCTGGAGGCAAGGATTACGTGCTGGCGATCTATCTCGACCGTCCGACGGTGGACGCAGAAAATGCTGATGCAGCCATCGCGAGTACGGCGCGCGCTGCTGTAACGATCCTCACTGAGATCGAAAAGCGCGCAGCGCAGTGATCACGGGCTGAATACCAGAATAAGAAACACTGCAAACAAGGTGAGGTGCACTGCGCCCTCCAGCGTAGTGGTCCTCGTTCCTGAAAATGTCAGCGTGTTAAGCACCAGGGTAATCGCCAACAGCACCATGTTGGCCGCAGAAAGACCCAGAACGACGGGTTGGTCTGTAAGCAAGCCGATCAGGAGAACGGCAGGCACGGTCAGCCCAAGGGTCGAAGTTGCCGCGCCAAGGCACAGGTTTATGGCGCGGGTCAACTCGTTCGCCGCCACCGCGCGTAAGGCGGAAATGCCTTCGGGTGTGAAGACGATCATGGCGATGATGATGCCGCTTAACGCAGTAGGCGCGCCGAGTTGGCCGATCCCTGCATCCAGCAATTTCGCAAGGCTTTTCGACAGAATGACGATAGGCAGGATGTTGGCTAGCAAAAGGATGACATGCCGACTGACTGGCGCGGAATTTGGGTTGGCATGAGGCAAGGGTGTCGCGCCGGGCGTATCGTTAGCCGCTCCTGCAGCCATAAAGAAACTCTTGTGCCGTCCCGTTTGCAGCCAAAGAAAAAGACCATAAAGCGTGATAGTCAGTATGGAAAACAATGCTGATTGCACTGGCGATAACGTGCCTGCCCCAGTCGAGGTTGTGAAATTTGGCAGCACAAGCGCAATCATCGCCAACGGGATCGTCAATGCCAGATATGCACTGGCTCCCTGGAGATTGAAGCTTTGCTGACCGTGTCGTAGCCCCCCCACGAGAAGGCCCAGCCCGACTACGCCGTTGAGCACGATCATGAGCACCGCGTACATCGTATCCCGCCCTAACGTCGGCACGTCTTTGGCGCTGAGCATCACGGCTGAAATCAGCGCAACTTCGATGATCACGATGGATAAGGTCAGCACCAATGTGCCCAGTGGCTCACCCAGCGCCTCGGCCAATTCTTCAGCTTCATGAACGACGCCAAAGGCCGCCCAGAAAATTACCCCAAGCAGCCAGATGAACAGGCCGAATGCTATGACCGGCGACATATCCATCGGCTTTATGGCAGGGGCGAACATTACGGCGGCTACGGTTAGCCATGCAATGGGAAGGCGGAACGATGTCAATGTCATGCCATGACCCTAGGCAAAACATGCTCGCTTGTCATTCGCCGCATGGCGCCCAGTCTGCAAATATGGTGCGCATCTCGATACTTGCGCAGCGCGGGTAAAGCCGCCATATGCGCGACGGGAGTCGGGCGGACGTGGTCGTCGCCAACCGGGTCAGGTCCTGACGGAAGCAGCCACAACGATTTCGCTGCGGGTCGTTCCGGCTCCCACCTTTAATCCATGTGACGGCGCACCGTTCGTTTCATGATGATGCGTGGTTTACTCGCGCCAAGCCTTCGACAATATCCATCCAACCCGCTACATCCAGTCGATGACCGATTCCTCTCAGCCTTACCGCGTACTTGCTCGCAAATATCGACCAGGCAATTTCCGCGAACTGATCGGTCAGGATGCCATGGTGCAAACGCTGGGTAACGCGATCAAGCGTGGCCGCCTTGCCCATGCCTTCCTGATGACCGGTGTGCGCGGTGTTGGTAAAACCTCGACGGCCCGCCTCATTGCAAAGGCGTTGAATTGCATCGGCCCGGATGGGCAGGGCGGCCCCACCATCGATCCATGTGGTGTATGTGAGCCGTGCACCGCCATTGCGGAAGGTCGCCATATCGACGTAATTGAAATGGACGCCGCCAGCCATACCGGCGTCGATGACGTCCGTGAGATCATCGAGGCTGTCCGCTATTCCGCCGTGTCAGCACGATACAAGGTTTATATCATCGACGAAGTGCACATGCTGTCGAAGAACGCCTTCAACGCATTGCTCAAGACGTTGGAAGAGCCGCCGGAACACGTAAAGTTCCTGTTCGCGACCACCGAAGTAAATAAAGTACCGATCACGGTGCTGTCGCGCTGCCAGCGTTTCGATTTGCGGCGTATCTCCGCGGAAAAGCTCACGGCGCACTTCATGTATGTTACCGATGCCGAGGGCGTGCGTGCCGAACCGGCTGCGCTGGCTCTGATTGCGCAAGCTGCGGAAGGTTCTGCGCGCGACGGCCTCTCGATACTCGATCAGGCCATCGCGCATGCGGATATGGATGATGGCGGCCCGCTGGTAACGGCTGCGCAGGTGCGCGATATGCTTGGCCTGTCCGATCGTGGGTCCGTGCGTCGTCTTCTGGGCCTGATGCTAGGCGGGGAAGCTGCGCCGATGCTGGAGGCTGTGCGAGAACAGCATGATCTGGGCGTAGAACCGCTGGCATTGATACGCGGACTGCTTGAGATCGTACATGCGGTAACTGTAACCAAGGCCGGCCGGGGCGGAGACGATCCCGCGCAATCGGCCGAGGAGCGCGATGCGCTGGCCGAATGGGCATCCGCACTCAACTTCGCGGCGTTGCATCGGCTGTGGCAGTTGTTGCTCAAGGGGCATGATGAAGTTGCCAGCGCCATTCTCCCGCTGGAAGCGTGCGAGATGGCACTACTGCGCACGGTTCATGCGGCGACTTTGCCGGATCCAGGCGAACTGGCCCGGATGCTGCGCGAGGGAGGTGGCATGCCAATCGCCCCTCAGGCTATCGCTTCCTCGCCATCGCCGGCGGGAAAGCCAATGCCTGACAGCTTCTCGGGACTTATCGAGATGCTGCGTGGCGACCGTAGCTCCGGCAGCGCCAGTATGGCTGTGACACTGCATGATGAGGTTGGTCTGGTGCGCTTTGCACCGCCGGAACTGGTCTTTCGTCCTCGCCGCGCGTTGGAGGCTGGTTTCGTTCAGGAACTGTCAAAGCGGTTGGGTGATATAACGGGGCAACAGTGGCAAGTGATGATCGGCGATGGACCGGTCGAGCCAACCCTTTGGGAGCAAGAGCAGGCCGCCGAGGACGCGGCGCGACAGGCGATATTGGCGACGCCGATTGTCAGTGCGGCGATGGCGGCTTTCCCCGATGCCGAACTGCTGAATACCGAAGACACCGAAAAATGGAGCGTGAGCGCATGAAAGACTTGAATGAAATCCTGGGCATGGCGAGCCGTGTGCAGGAAGAATTGACCAAGGCTCAAGAAAACCTGGATAATATCGAAGTTGAAGGCGTGTCTGGCGGCGGCGTCGTAAAGGTGCGCGCGTCGGCAAAGGGCCGCATCATCGGGGTAAGCATCGACGAAAACCTGCTGGTGCCATCGGAAAAGCAGATCCTGGAGGACTTGATTGCCGCCGCGTTGAACGACGCACGCAAAAAAGCCGATGAGGTCAGCAACGCGGAAATGGGTAAATTGACCAGCGGTATCCCGTTGCCGCCCGGTTTCAAGCTACCGTTCTGAGTAGGTTTTGACGTGTCGGCTTTTCATACCATCGGCCGATTGAACCACTTCCGCCGAACGCCCATATAATAGGGAAGGCGCCATGTTGCGTGCCACGGAGATAGCATGACTACCAATTACCCGTTGTTGCCGTTGCGCGACATAGTCGTATTCCCGCAGATGATCGTTCCGTTGTTCGTCGGACGTGACAAAAGCGTCGTGGCGCTCGAAAAGGCGATGGAAGCCGACAAGGAAATTTTCCTTGTGTCGCAGCTTGATCCTGCGGAGGACGATCCGGATCGCGATGCCTTGTACGACACTGGGGTAATTGCGACCGTCCTGCAATTGTTGAAGCTGCCAGACGGCACCGTTCGCGTTCTGGTAGAAGGCAAACAGCGTGCGCGTTTGGACGAATTGGTTACCCTGTCGGACCACCTAACCGCGAGCGTAGTCGTAATCGAAGATATCGTTGCGGACACGCCGGAAGCGTCTGCGCTTATGCGCTCCGTTGCGGAGCAGTTCGAAAACTACGCCAAACTCAATAAGAAGCTGCCGGCAGAAACGCCTGTGCAGTTGCGCGAGATCGAAGATGCTGGTCGACTTGCCGATGCGGTGTCCGCCAACATCAATGTGAAGGTCGCTGACAAGCAATCGTTGCTGGTGGAAGCCGATCCCGTCAAGCGGCTGGAAATGGTGTTTGCCTTCATGGAAGGTGAACTTGGCGTCTTGCAGGTCGAAAAGAAAATTCGTGGCCGCGTAAAACGGCAGATGGAAAAGACTCAGCGCGAATATTACCTCAACGAGCAGTTGAAGGCGATCCAGCGCGAACTCGGCAATGGCGAAGGTGAAGATGCCGACGAGTTGGCCGAACTTGCGCAGAAGATCGCCAAGACCAAGCTGAGCAAGGAAGCGCGGACAAAGGCGACGGCGGAGCTGAAGAAGCTCAAGACGATGCAGCCGATGTCGGCGGAAGCCACGGTCGTTCGCAATTATCTCGATGTGTTGCTCGGTCTGCCTTGGGGCAAGCGCGGCAAGGTGAAGAACGACTTGCGGCAAGCGCAGGAAATTCTGGATGCCGATCATTTCGCCCTGGAAAAGGTGAAGGACCGGATCGTCGAATATCTGGCGGTTCAGGCACGGACCAACAAGCTGAAGGGGCCGATTCTGTGCCTCGTCGGACCTCCGGGCGTTGGCAAGACGTCGCTCGGTCGATCGATTGCCAAGGCGACAGGCCGCGAATTTGTGCGCCAGTCGTTGGGCGGTGTGCGCGATGAAGCCGAAATTCGCGGCCATCGCCGTACCTATATCGGGTCGCTGCCAGGCAAGATCGTCACGAACCTGAAGAAGGCGGGAACGATGAACCCGCTGTTCCTGCTCGATGAAATAGACAAGCTGGGTCAGGACTTCCGTGGAGATCCTGCGTCGGCTTTGCTCGAAGTGCTTGATCCCGAACAGAACGGTAAGTTCCAGGATCACTATCTGGAAATCGATGTCGATCTGTCCGACGTGATGTTTGTCACGACGGCTAACAGCCTTAACCTGCCTCAAGCTTTGCTCGACCGTATGGAGATCATCCGGCTGGAAGGGTATACCGAGGACGAAAAGGTTGAGATCGCTCAGCGCCATCTGATCGCTAAGCAGGTTGAAGCGCATGGCCTGAAAGATGGCGAATTCGAAGTCACTGAAGCCGCCGTTCGCGACCTTATCCGTTACTACACGCGGGAAGCAGGCGTTCGCACGCTCGAAAGGGAAATTGCCCGACTGGCGCGAAAGGCGCTGCGCAAGATCCTTGAAGGTGAATACAGCCAAGTCGTCATTACGCCGGACAATCTGGCGGACTATGCAGGTGTACGGAAGTTCCGCCATGGCATGGGTGAAGAAGAAAACCAGATCGGCGCCGTGACGGGGCTGGCATGGACCGAAGTAGGCGGCGAGTTGCTTACCATCGAATCCGTGACCGTGCCGGGCAAGGGCGCAATCCGGACCACTGGTAAGCTCGGCGATGTGATGACCGAGTCGATCCAGGCTGCATTTTCCTATGTGAAGGCGCGTTCGCCGGGTTATGGCATCAAGCCGAGCATATTTACGCGCAAGGATATCCATATCCATCTTCCCGAAGGCGCTGTTCCCAAGGACGGCCCATCTGCCGGGATCGGTATGGTTACCTCCATCGTCAGTACCCTGACCGGCATCGCGGTGCACAAGGACGTCGCTATGACCGGCGAGGTTACGTTGCGGGGTCGGGTGTTGCCGATAGGTGGCCTCAAGGAAAAGCTTCTGGCGGCGCTGCGCGGGGGCATCAAAACGGTATTGATACCGGCTGAGAACGAAAAAGATCTCGCGGAGATTCCTGCGAACATCCTTAACGGGCTCGAGATCATTCCTGTCAGCCACGTGGATGAAGTGCTGGCGCGGGCTTTGATTACGCCATTGGAAGCGATCACCTGGACTGAAGAAGACGATCTCGCGGCGCAGCCACGTCCTCTTGGAAATGGGGAAAATGATGTTGCAGTGCGGCATTAAAGGCCGGTTTTTCGGGCTATTGTCTCGAAAAGGGGCATTTTGAAGCTTTGAAACTTCCAAGGCGCAGGATTTTGTCGCTTTCTCTTTGACAGCGGCAAAATCCTGCGCCTTTATTGCCTGCCTAGCCCGCGATTCCCGACGATCAAACCAACAAGGGGTTCCCAGAACATGAATAAACAGGATCTCATTAGCGCAGTAGCGGACAGTAGCGGCCTTTCCAAAAGCGATGCGATCAAGGCAGTCGAAGGCATGTTCGAAGCTGTGACCGGTGCATTGAAGAAGGGCGACGAAGTCCGGCTGGTAGGCTTTGGAACATTTTCGGTCACCAAGCGCAAAGCGTCGACCGGACGTAACCCGCGTACGGGCGAGACCATGACGATCAAGGCATCGACCCAGCCCAAGTTCAAGGCAGGCAAAGGTCTTAAGGACGCCGTCAACTAAACGACCGCTGCGACGAAAGGCGACAGGCGCAACATCTCTCAGTCGTAGTGACGAGCGGTCGGCGATAATCTCGCCGAGCGGTTGGCACGTGTGGCTAGGGCTGGAGAAAAGCGGGGCACGGTGCCCCGCTTTTTCCGTTTTCGGCCCTTCGACGGCACAAGCCGTGCATTGGCCGCAAATGCGTACTTGACGGTTGGGTCCGCTGCGCCCTATGGGCCGTCTTCCCCGCAATTCGCGGGTGTGGCGATCGTAGCTCAGTTGGTTAGAGCGCCGGTTTGTGGTACCGGAGGTCGTGGGTTCAAGACCCATCGGTCGCCCCATTATTTTTATTTTTGCGCATGACGCCGCTGCGCTAAAGCGCGCGGCACATCGCGTTTTCGGGTGGCTTTTCCCGCATCGGCGCATTATTGCGTGGTTCAGTAATTTTATTACGAGGACCATATGACCGCTGCCTGGGATCTGCCTGACTTTGACGACCATGAGGGTGTCCACCTGTTTCGTGACCGGGCTAGCGGCCTGACGGCTGTTATCGCCATTCATTCCACGACTTTGGGTGCGGGTGCCGGTGGCACGCGGTTCTGGCATTATGCCGACCGGACCGACGCAATCACCGACGCGCTGCGGCTGTCGCGCGGCATGAGTTATAAAAACGCCATGGCGGGGCTTCCCATGGGTGGGGCAAAGGGCGTGATCCTGGCAGATGCGGCGAAAACCAAAACGCCTGCAATGCTCGAAGCGTTCGGGCGCGCGGTCGATTCGCTTGGCGGTCGTTACGTGACGGCGGAGGATGTCGGCATTTCCGAAAGCGACATGATTACGATATCCAAGGGGACACGGCACGTCTCCGGCTTGCCGGTCGCGGCCGGTGATGCGGGCGGCGATCCGGGGCCGTTCACCGCCTATGGCATCTATCTGGGCGTCAAGGCTGCGGTCGGGCACGCCTTGGGCAAAAGCGACATGGCGGGTGTGCATGTCGCCATTCAGGGCGTTGGCAGCGTAGGCGGCGGCCTTGCCCGCTATCTGGCCAAGGATGGCGCGAAGCTGACGCTGGCCGATGTGAACAGCGACCGGGCCAAGGCGCTGGCGGCGGAGCTGGGTGGCGAGGCCGTTGAAGCTGAGGCGATCATCGGCGTGGAAGCGGATGTGTTCAGCCCCAATGCGTTGGGTGCGATCCTGAATGAATATAGTATTCCTTTGCTTAAGACGGGAATCGTCGCGGGCGGCGCCAACAACCAGCTTGCGACCCCTGCGGATGCAGCGCGGCTCCATGGGCGCGGTATCCTGTATGCGCCGGATTATGTCATCAACGCAGGCGGGATCATCAACGTCGCCCTTGAATATCTGGGGCAGGGCGACCGAGATGAAGTGAACGGGCGGATCGAGATGATTCCCGACCGGCTGCGCGCGATCTGGACGGAGAGTGCTGCAAGCGGCCGACCGGCGGCCGATGTCGCCGATGCGATGGCGCAGAAGCTGATCGGGCGCGGGTAAGCGCGTCGGTCGGTTGAGCGCGGCTTCGTTTTGAGGGCTGTCGATGCTCGGAAGGTTACAAAGGTGACACTACGTTACCTCCCCGTGGGCGTGTCATAGGGAGGGGTGGCGAGCGAAGATTTTCGCGGAAAGCCTCAAAGGCCCCACTACGTCACCACCCATTGTGGCTGTCCGGGGTTAGATCCCGGATGAAACTTCCCGAAGCCCGACGCGCGCGCTTCCATGTTCCTGTCTGCGCAGGAACATGGTGGACTGTGGTTCTAGGTTGTTCCCCGGCCTTCGCCGGGGAACGGGATGGATCATGTGGTCAGCACCGTCTAATGCCATCATTGTATTTCTCCCTCGCCGCACAGGCTCAGGCCAGCCACAGGCTCCCCGCCTGAGAGACTTAGTGTTGTTGCAGCATGAGGCGCTGCGGTCCTATTCGGCCGCACGAATGTCGCCAGAATGCACATAGTGCAGTCAAATTGCCGCCTGGCTGTCGTGCCTTTGCGTCATGAGCGCAGAGGCGAGAGGGGATACGCGAACAAGGACTTCGTGCAGGGCAACGGGCTAAGCACGGGCGGGGTTTAGCGGAGTGGGGTGTGTGTAGGACAGGGGAATATCTGAGGTTGCCGTTTATCAATTCATGATATATCGATATTCAATAATTTCAGGCATCGGGATTGTCATGCTGCGTGCGACTCGGCTTTCGATTGTGGTGTTGACCTTCGCCAATTGGGTGGCAATTGCGTTCTTCACCTTAACCGTCCTTTGCGTGCTGCTGGACGTTCCGCTTGCTGCAGATCGCGTGAAACGGGTTGCTTTGCCGGGCAACGCTGACACCCTTAAGCAGATTGTTGTGACCATCCTACTGATAGGCATTACGACCAGCGTAGCCGTAGATCGAATTTTCCGCCAAATTCTGTGCATCCTTGATTCTGTCGTAGCAGGTCAGCCGTTTGTGTCGGCAAATGGCTCACGGCTCCGAGCTATGGCGTGGTATTTATTAGTAATTCAGATTCTTGACACCGGCTTCGCTTTTGCAATTCGCACAATCAACCATCTCGTTAATCACGCGCCTTTTGGTTGGGGACCGTCTGCAACCGGATGGATTGCGATACTGCTTCTTTTTGTTCTAGCCCATGTTTTTACACAGGGAGCAGCTATGCAGGATGAACTGGAGGGTACAGTTTGATGCCTGTCAGAGTGCAACTTGACGATCTTCTCTGGCAGCGGCGCATGACGCTCACTGACCTTGCAGATCGCGTCGGCATCACGCTGGCAAACCTCTCGATCCTAAAGACAGGCAAGGCCAAGGCTATCCGTTTTTCAACATTGGAAGCGATCTGTCGGGAGCTTGGCTGCCAACCGGGAGATTTGCTGAGTTTCGAGCTGGAGTGAACGCCATGCTATGGTCGTTACGGAGCGTCTATGTGCGTTGCTGGCGCTATGCTTTTGCTTGCCCTGTGCTATTCAGCTTACCGATCGTGACCGAAGCGATGCAGCACGTCGCTGAGTATAGCCAAGGCTTTTATGCCGATCTCGCCAGCGCCAAGGCAAACGAGCATAGCATGCTCAGGATGGCGTTCGGCACCGTGAAAATATTGTCGGTGCTGATAGCGCGCTATTGGGTTATTCGCTGGTTAGAATGGGGCGATGGCAAACGAACTTTCGGTTTTGATGGTCGAAGCATTGCGACATTCACGCCTTGGCTGATTTTCGAAGCTGCAATCACCTTTCCAACGATCTGGCTACCCGTTTTTGCGCCCTCGCTCGGTAGACCTGTCATGATTCTTAGCATCATCTCATTTGTTCTTAGTCTGCTCTTTTCCGATTGGAGCCGAGCAGCTTCAATAGGTCAGAGCGGCGGTCCGGTCCGTTCAGCCCGAAAGGTCGCACCAGTATTTCTTTGGGCGTTAGCGTTCAATCTAATTGCATTGCTGCCTATAATGACTTTGCATTACGCATTGATGATGGTCGCAATGAACGGACACCACGTAATACGATGGATAGTATTAGCGGCAGACACAATAGTCGTAGGATACTTAAGCGCTATCGTTTGTGGCGTACCTTGGTTTGTTTCCGAGCATGCTTTAGCGCGGTTCGCTGTTAGGCACGCTAAACTACAGTAACTGAAATAGCAGCATCTCGCCAACCCATCAATTATACCGTCGAAGAAGCCCCGCCAGTTTGCCCTGGATGCGGACCTGTTGCGCGTTGTAGATCTGCGGTTCGTAAGCGCTGTTGGCGGGGTCCAGGCGGACGCGGGGGCCGTCTTTGCGGAAATATTTTAGGGTGGCTTCGGCATCGTCGATGAGAGCGACGACGATCTGGCCGTCGCGCGCAACTTCCGTACGCTGGATGAGTGCGAAGTCACCGTCGAGGATGCCGGCTTCCATCATGGAGTCGCCGGAGACTTCCAGCGCATAATGTTCGCCTGAACCTAGCAGGGCCGCAGGGACGGACAGCATGTTCTGCCCTTCCATCGCTTCGATGGGAACACCGGCGGCGATGCGACCGTGCAGCGGGATTTCGATCACATCGTTGGCGGCGATGGGGATATGCGGCACGGATACCTTGGGCGGAATGACCGCAGGGGTCGCGGCCAGCAGCGCAGCAGCCTTTCGCGCGCGTTCCAGTCCTTCGGGAAGTTTCAGCACTTCGAGCGCACGGGCGCGGTTGGGCAGGCGGCGGATGAAGCCGCGTTCCTCCAGCGCGTTGATGAGGCGATGGATGCCGGACTTGGAACGCAAGTCGAGCGCTTCCTTCATCTCCTCGAACGACGGGGAAACACCGCCTTCCTCAAGGCGATTGTGGATGAACGTGAGCAATTCTTGCTGCTTGGGCGTTAGCATATCAGACCTCATCCTTTGGAACGGACGGGGAACGTATAGGAAACGCATGGGGTCACGTCAAGCGTTTGGCGATTATGCGCGTGAGGACATGCAAGATGCCGTTCCCCTGCGAAAGCAGGGGGCCAGAGGGCAACAAAGCACTGCGCGTGAGACCCTGTTCCCCTGCTTTCGCAGGGGAACAGGTACATGCTCAAGGGCGATACGTGCCGCGATTGCCGATTATATCGGCAGGATCGTGACTGGGGTGCCTTTCTCTGCGGCGGCGGAGCCTGCGGAGCGGACGATCAGGCAATCGGCGGCGGCGAGGGCGCGGGTGGCGGCGCTGTCCTGCGCGGTGAGGGCGACGGCACCTTCCTGCGTCATCCGGGCGCGCAGATATTCGTCGCGGGTGCCGGTGGCACCCAGATCGGTGGCCAGCGGCGCCGTGGTGAGGCGCGGCAAGGGCGTGGGATCGCCGGACAGATGACGGACGAGCGGGAGCAGGAACAAGGTTGCGGTGACGAAGGCAGATACCGGATTGCCGGGAAGGCCTAGGAAGGTCGCGCTGCCCAGCGTTCCGGCGATCAACGGCTTGCCGGGGCGCATCCGGATCTTCCAGAAGTCGAGCGTACCGCCTGCCGCTGCGAAGGCAGGGCGGACGAGGTCGTGATCGCCCACTGACGCGCCGCCAGTCGATACGATGATATCGGCGTGGCGGGCATCGAAGGCTGACGTCATGGCGGCAAGATCATCGGGAATTATGCCCATATCGTCGACATCGCAGGGGAACGCGGCGAGCATGGCGGCGAGGAGTATGGCGTTGGAGGAGGGCAGCTTGCCCGCCGGAATAGGCGCGCCGGGGGCCACGAGTTCGTTGCCGGTGGACAAGATGGCTATGCGGGGGCGTCTGTGGACGGGGAGCGCGCCGTATCCGCCGAGCGCGGCGAGGCTGAGTTGTGTCGGGCCGAGGCGGGTTCCGGCGGGGAAGAGCAGATCGCCGCTGGCAAAGTCCGATCCGCGCGGACGGATGTGGAGGCCGGGGGGCAAGGGGTCGTCGGTCGCGGGGGTAAGGGTGTCGCCCTCGCGTGTTGCATTTTCCTGGATGAGTATGGCGTCCGCGCCGAACGGAACGGCGGCGCCGGTGAAGATGCGCGCGGCTTCGCCTGCGCCGAGCGGTCGGGGGAGCGGGCCGCCTGCGCAGCTTTCCTGCGTGACATGCCAGGGGCCATCGCCCGCCGCGAGCGCATATCCGTCCATCGCGGACAGGTCAGCGAAGGGTTGATCGCGTAGGGAGGCTATGTCGGATGCGAGCCAGCGGTTGGTGCAATGGGCGAGGGGCGCGTCCTCGTGGGGTAGCGGACTGGCCAGCGCGAACAGTCGCGCCTGTGCGTCCGCTACGGCGAGCAGGCTCATCGTGCTGCGTGCCAATCGCCCGACTTGCCGCCGGTTTTGGATAGCAGGGCGATGCTGTGGATTGTCATGCCCTTATCGAGCGCCTTTGCCATGTCGTATACGGTAAGCAGGGCGACCGAGACAGCGGTGAGCGCTTCCATTTCCACGCCCGTTTGCGCGGCGGTGCGGGCGGTCGCCTTTGCGGTGACGCCGGTGTCGTCGAGGTCGAAGTCTACCGTCACGGCGCTGAGCGGGAGCGGGTGGCACAGGGGAATGAGATCGGCGGTCTTTTTCGCGGCCATGATCCCGGCGACGCGCGCAACGGCGAGGACATCGCCCTTTTTTACCAGTCCCTGCGCGATGGCCTCGGCAGCTTCGGGGATCATGTCGATACGGCCAGTGGCGACGGCTTCGCGCACGGTGGTCGCCTTGGCCGAGACATCGACCATGCGAGCGGCGCCTTCGGCGTCGAGATGGGTGAGGCCTGTCATGCGCCGAGCAATTCGCGGGTGGCGGCTTCGACATCGGGCTGGCGCATCAATGCTTCGCCGATGAGGAAGCAGCGGACGCCGCGCTCCGCCATGGCGTTGAGATCGGCGCGTGTCGTGAGGCCGCTTTCGGCGACGAAGGTGCAGCCTTCCGGCGCGCGATCGACCAGTTCGTACGTGCGGGCGAAATCGACGGAGAAATCGCGCAGGTCGCGATTGTTGACGCCGATGAGCCGCGATTTGAGTTTGAGGGCGCGTTCCAGTTCGGCAGCGTCGTGGACCTCGACCAATGCGTCCATGCCGAGCGCGAGGGCGGCATCTTCGATATCGGCCATCTGCGCATCGTCGAGCGCGGCGGCGATGATGAGGATCGCGTCTGCACCGATGGCGCGGCTTTCCAGCACTTGCCAGGGGTCGACCATGAAGTCTTTCCGCAGGACGGGAAGAGTACAGGCCGCGCGGGCGGCGATGAGATAATCCTCATGCCCCTGAAAATAGGGCGCGTCTGTCAGGACCGAGAGACAGGCCGCACCGCCCGCCTGATAGGCGGCGGCGTGGGAGGCTGGATCGAAATCGGCGCGGATGAGGCCTTTGGAGGGGCTGGCTTTCTTGACCTCTGCGATGAGGCCGTAGCGGGTGCTGGCCTTGCGGTCGAGCGCCTGACGGAAGCCGCGGGGCGGGGTCTGATGCAGCGCCCGATCGTGTAGGTCTGCGACGGCGATGGCGCTGCGGCGCGCGGCAACTTCCTCGCGCTTGGTTGCGCAGATTTCGGTGAGTTTGTTGGTCATGTGTACGCTATCCAGCAGTTCAGCAGGGCGTTGGCCAGCCCCTTGTTGATGGCTTCGGCAGCTTCTTCGACGCCCGTGGGCAAATCTGGCACGGCGCCCGCGACCATCAGCGCTGCGGCGGCGTTGAAGAGGACGGCATCGCGATAGGCACCGGGTTCGCCCTGTAACAGTGCGCGCAGGGCAGCGGCGTTGTGGGTGGCATCGCCGCCACGGATGGCGTCGATCGAATGGGCAGGAAGGCCCGCATCGGTAGGCGACCAGCGGCGCATGGAGACGATCCCGCTACTCGTAATATCGGCAATGTCGTTGCCGCCTGCGACGGAAAGTTCGTCCAGTCCTTCGTCGCCCGAGACCACCATCGCCCGGTCCGCGCCAAGCATCGCGAGCGCTTCGGCATAGATCGGCACGTAAGCGGGGCGCGCGATGCCGATAAGCTGGCGGCGCACTTTGGCCGGATTGGCGAGGGGACCCATGAGGTTGAAGATGGTGCGGCGGGCCAGAGCCTTACGGATCGGACCAAGGCGTTTGAGGGCAGGATGGTGATTTTGCGCGAACAGGAAGCAGATGCCCAGATCGGCCAGAGAGCGTTCGGCAAGTTCTGCGGCGCGGGTCAGATCGAGGCCGAGGGCCTCGAGCGTATCAGCCGCACCGGATTTGGACGAAGCGGCGCGGTTGCCATGTTTAGCGACTGGCACATCGCAGGCGGCCACGACCAAGGCTACCGCGGTGGACACGTTGAGCGTGTGGTGCCCGTCGCCGCCGGTTCCACACACATCGATGGCATTGGCAGGTGCGGAGATAGGGATCATCCGGTCGCGCATTGCCTCGGCAGCGGCAGCGATCTCAATGGAGGTTTCCCCCCTATCGCTCATGACGATCAGGAAATGGGCGATGTCTTCGTCCGACGAGCCGCCGTCGAGCATGGTTGCGAAAGCCTGCGCGGCGGTAACCGGATCTAGGGGCAGGGACGGATCGGGAAGCGCGGACATGGTTGCTCCCTTAGCCACAGCGCGCGAATCCTGTCGAGCGATAAACCGCTTAATCTCAGGCGCGCTCTTTGACCTTCATGCCTGCAGCCGTCATGAAATTGGCGAGCATCGCGTGGCCATGCTCGGTGGCAATGCTTTCGGGATGGAACTGAACGCTGTGGATGGGCAGGTCGCGATGGCGAAAGCCCATGACCGATCCGTCATCGCTGGTGGCGTTGACGAGCAGGCAGTCGGGAATATCCTCCACGATGAGCGAGTGATAGCGCGTCGCGGTAAAGGGCGAAGGGATATCAACGAAAAGCCCGGTGCCGTCATGGGTGATCGGCGATGTCTTGCCGTGCATCAGACCGCCGCGCACCACGCGCCCGCCGAAATATTGTCCGATGGACTGATGGCCTAGACACACGCCCAGCAACGGCTTGCGCGCATCGGCGCAGGCACCCACGATGTCGAGGCTGATCCCGGCTTCATTGGGGGTGCAGGGACCGGGCGAGAGCAGGAACGCTTCTGCGCCGGAGGACATGGCCTGTCCGGCAGACATGGCATCATTGCGGACGACTTCGACTTCGGCCCCCAGTTCCATCAGATAATGGACGAGGTTCCAAGTGAAGCTGTCGTAGTTGTCGATGACAAGGATCATGACCGCATTACTGCCCGAAACCAGCGGAGCGTGCAATCGCCACCGCTTCGCGCGCTGCGGCAAGAAGTGCCCCACTCTTGGCTTCGCATTCGCGTTGCTCATATTCGGGCACGCTGTCTGCGACGATGCCTGCCCCTGCCTGAACGTGCATCACGCCGTCTTTGAGGACTGCGGTGCGCAGGACGATGCAGCTATCCATATTGCCGTCCGGGCTGAAGTAGCCGACGCCGCCAGCATAAGCGCCGCGCGTTTCCGGTTCCAGTTCGGCGATGATCTCGCACGCGCGCACCTTTGGCGCGCCGCTGACGGTACCTGCGGGGAAGCCCGCGAACAGCGCGTCGAGGGCGTCTTTGCCGGGTGCAAGCTGACCCACGACGTTGGAGACGACGTGCATGACGTGGCTGTAAAATTCCACGCCATAGCTGTCGGTCACGGTGACGCTGCCAGCACTGGCGACGCGGCCGACATCGTTGCGACCAAGGTCCAGCAGCATCAGATGCTCGGCGCGTTCCTTGGGATCGGCGAGCAGGCTGTCGCGATTGGCTGCGTCCTCGGTTGCCGTTTTGCCGCGCGGTCGGGTGCCGGCGATGGGGCGAATAGTGACTTCGCCGTCACGTGCGCGGACGAGGATTTCCGGGCTGGACCCGATCAGCGCAAAGCCGGGGAGATCGAGATAATAGAGGAAGGGCGACGGATTGATCCGGCGCAGCGCGCGATAAAGCGCGATCGGCGGGAGTGTAAAGGGGCTGGTGAAGCGTTGGGCCAGCACGACCTGAAAGATATCGCCCGCGACGATATAGTCCTTTGCCGCGTTCACCATTTCGCCATAGCGGCCATCGGGCAGGATCGGTGTGACGACGACGTCAGGCAGCTCGATAGATGGCGCGGCGTCGGGTATTGGCCCGGCGAGACGCGCCGCTGCAGCATCGATGCGATCATGCGCGGCGGCTATGGCTTTGTCCGGGTCGGTGAAGCTGCCCTTCCAGACAGGCGCAACGAGAAACAGCGCATCGGCCAATCGGTCGAAGATCAGGATGACGGTCGGACGGACGAACAGCATGTCCGGCACGTCGATGGGATTGGCAGCCGGGCGAGGCAGCTTTTCAACCAGCCCGATGGTTTCATAGCCGAAATAGCCGACGAGACAGGCCAGCGCCGAAGGCAGCGCGGGGTCCATATCTGCCTTGCATTCTTCGACGAGCGCCCGAAGTGCGGCGAGTGCGCCATGATCGGTCGGCACGAACGCATCGCGATCGGTCTGCCAGTGCCGGTTGATTGCCGCTTCGTCACCGACAGCGCGGAACACAAGGTCGGGTGCGAGGCCGATAAGACTGTAGCGCCCACGCACCGCGCCGCCCTCGACGGACTCCAGCAGGAAGTCGCCGCGATCCGGCTCGAACAGTTTCAGCGCAGCGGAGATTGGCGTGTCGGTATCGGCAATCTGGCGACGCCAGATGAGTGCCGACCGGCCCTCCGCCAGCGCTTGCCGTGCCGAAGCGTTCCCTTCCAGCTCCGTCGTCATAGGATCAGGGGGTTACGCCGTTGGCGGCGCGCAAAGCCTGCTTCACGGTTGCGAGCGCAGCGGCATCGCGCTTCACACCAAGCTGCTTTTCCATCGCGCGTTCAAACTGATCGGCATATTCGCTGCCCGCGACCTGCGAAAGCTGCCCGCGGACATTCTCGACCAATGCAGGTTGCTTGGCTGCGTCGGCGCGCTGAATGGCGTCAAGCTGGACGATGAAGGTGCCTTGATCGTTCGGAATGGCCAATGTCTTGACGCTTTTGGGTGCCATGGCAAAGAGCAGCGCGATTTCCTCGGGCGGGCGTTCCTGACCGCGCATCAGATCGGCGCGGCGACCGGCAACCTTTTGTGGCGCAGGGAGAGGAACGCCGACGGACTTGATCGCATCGTCGAGCGACATGCCCTTGGCAATCTTCGTCCGTAATTCCTCGGCAACGGCCTTGGCTTTGATCGCACCCTGATTAAGCTGATACTGCCTGGCGACGATGTCCCGCACCTTCGCCAGCGGGGGCGGAGCAGCGGGAATGATTTCGCTCACATCCAGCAGGGCATAGCGCTGATTAGGAATGATCGGCACAAGCTGGCCGTCGTCGTCTGCCGTCATGTCGAAACCGGGCTTCAAAAGCGCCTGCAGATCGGCGCTTGGTTTGAAAATGCTATCCTGCACAGCCTGACCGGTGGAGATAACCGCTGGCGAGGTTTCGATGGCAAGGCCGTTGTCCTTTGCAACTTCGTCGAATGTTGCGCCTTCGGCTACCTGATCTTCAATCCTGCCAGTGAAATCGCTGATGAGTTGGGCCGTCTTCTGCCCCTTAAGTGTTGCGATCAATTCCGGGCGAACCTGTGCCAGCGTACGTTCTGCTACCGTGTCGATTGCGGTGACACGCAATACTTGCCAGCCCAGCCCGGTACGAATGGGGCCGACGACACCATCCTTAGGTGCAGCAAAGGCGGCTTGCACAACGGCATCGTTGCCGTCCTTCGCCAGCATCGCCTTGGTCTGCTTGGTCAGCGTGGCGACAGCAAGTCCGGCTGCGCGCGCGGCGTCCGCCATCGACTTACCGGCCTTCACATCGGCAGCAATCGTCTTCGCGGCTGCTTCGGTCGGCAAAACGAGGCGGTCGAAATTGCGTGTCTGAGTGGCGGCGTAGCTTACTTTGTTCTGATTGTAGGCCGCAGCAATTTCCGCATCGGTAGGATTAGCTGCACCGGCGAAGCGGGCCGCGTCGATCACCGCATAACGCAACTTGCGCTGTTCCGGGATCGAATAGCGATCCGCGTTCTTCGTGTAGAAGTCCTGCAACTGCGCATCGGTGGGCGCAGTCTTCGGCAGGAATGCCGCCGCCGGAATCGCTGCGATGCGGCCAGCGCGTGCTTCGAGAAGCAGCGACGCATAGGGCAGCACGAGGCTGTCGCCCAATCGCACGCCAAGGCTGGCAGGACCGACAAGCTGCTTGCCGATCAGGTCGCGAGACATGTCATCGCGCAACGCCTGCTCGCTGATCCCTTCACGTGCCAGAAGCTGACGGAACAAATCCTGGCTGAATTTGCCCGACGCATCCTGAAAAGCAGGAATGCCGGCGATCTGGCCATCGACCATACGCTTCGACACGCTCATGCCCTGATCGTCGGCATAGGCGCTGACGGTCAGGCCTGCCACCATCTGGTCATAAATTTGCTCGACGGCTCCCTTGGCGATGAACTCGCCAATTTGCAGCCCGGGGTTTTGCTTGCGCTCCTGCTCGAAGGCCCGCTGCACACGCGACTGTAGCTCCGTGACGGAAAGCTTCTCTCCACCGACTTTCGCCGCTGTGCCACCGCCTCCGCCAAGATTGCCGAGACCGCCGGTGTTGGTGATATCGCCAGCCGCAAAAGCAAAAGCAATGACGCCCAAAAATGCCAGCGCAATGAATGCGCCCACTTTGGAACCGAGAAAACGACGGAAAAAACTGAGCATAAGGGTCCGGAACTGAGGGCCAAAGACAAGTCGACCGCCGCTTTAGGGTCGAATCCGGCTGCTGTCGAGTGCAGGCGACGAGTTCGGGTCGTAGGGGTGGACAATATGGCATGAGCCGCTATCGCTGCGCCGCAACATCCCATTTCGTGCAGGAGATCAGGGGTAATGACAAGACGTAAGCTGGTTGTCGGCAACTGGAAAATGAACGGACTGCGCGCGCATCTGCCGCAGGTGGCAGCGATTGGCGCGGAAGCCAGCGCTCATGGCGCAGTCGAAGTAGGCCTGTGTGTGCCCGCGACGCTGATCGGCATAGCGAACGAAGCGCGAGGCGGTGCCTTCATCGGCGGGCAGGATTGCCACGCCAAGGCGACGGGCGCGCATACCGGATGCCTGTCCGCCGAAATGCTCAGAGAAGCAGGAGCGACTTGGGTGATCGTCGGCCATAGCGAACGCCGCGCCGACCAAGACGAAACGGATGCCGATGTGGCTGGGAAAGCGTTGGCTGGCCATGCGCAGGGACTGAAGGTGATCCTGTGCGTCGGCGAAAGCCTCGAAATACGCGACAGTGGGGAGGCCGTTCCCTTTGTGCTGGCGCAACTGGAAGCTTCCCTGCCGGAAGGGGCAGCAGCACAGTGGCTGTCAATTGCCTATGAGCCAGTGTGGTGCATTGGTACGGGCCGCATTCCGACCATGGAGCAGATCGCCGAAATGCACAGCGCCATTCGCGGTGCTCTGGTCAAGCGGATCGGCGAAGACGGCAACGCGATGCGCATCCTGTATGGCGGGTCGGTCAATGCCGCCAACGCAGCCGAAGTCTTTGCCGTGGCAGATGTCGACGGTGGACTGGTGGGCGGCGCAAGCCTGAAAGTCGACAGCTTCGGACCGATCATCGAAGCTGCGGCAGCGTAACGATACGCCAGCGCGAGGTTGAACCGAAAGGACAACCTCGCTATGTGCGCGGCAACAGATATTATCCGGACAGCATAGTCGCATGATTTTCACGTTTCTTCTCGTCGTTCAGGCGATCATCGCAGCCGCCTTGGTCACCGTTATCCTGATGCAGCAGTCGGAAGGCGGCGGCTTGGGCGTTGGCGGCAGTCCTTCGGGTCTGATGTCGGCGCGCGGAGCGGCAAACTTTCTGACGCGTGCGACGACGATTCTTGCGACCATGTTCGTCAGCCTCAGCGTCGTTCTGGCGGTTATCGCATCGGTCCAGCATGCGCCGAGCAGCATCGATACATCGCTTGCCAAGACGGCTCCGGCAGCCCCTGCAAACAACGCCGCGCCGCTGGCGGGTGGCGATCCGCTTGCCGGGGCGGCGCAGTCCGTCGGCAATAGCGCAACGCCCGCAACCAACGAGAGCGTTCCGCTCGCCAACTAACCTTCGCGTTTCGACGTAAAACTTCTTCGCTCGAAACTATTTTTGCGGGCGTGCGGATTCGCGCGCTTGCCCAACACGTTCGTAAAAGGCTAAGCCTCTCATCCCATGGCGCGGTATATATTCATAACCGGCGGCGTGGTCTCCTCGCTTGGCAAGGGCCTCATGGCCGCCAGTCTTGCAGCATTGCTGCAGGCACGAGGATATCGCGTGCGAATCCGGAAGTTCGATCCTTATCTCAACGTCGATCCCGGCACGATGTCGCCGTATCAGCATGGCGAAGTCTATGTGACTGACGACGGGGCGGAGACCGATCTCGACCTCGGTCATTATGAGCGCTTTACCGGCGTCCCCAGTCGGCAGTCGGACAATGTGACGCAGGGTCGCGTCTATCAGACGATCATCACCAAGGAACGGCGCGGCGACTATCTAGGCGCGACGGTGCAAGTCATTCCGCACGTCACCGATGAGATCAAGGCGTTCGCGACGGCTGACACCGATGGCATCGATTTCGTGCTGTGCGAGATCGGCGGCACGGTTGGCGATATCGAAAGCCTTCCGTTCATGGAGGCGATCCGCCAGTTGCACAACGACCTCGGCCGTTTGCAGTCGATCTTCGTCCATGTGACGCTGGTGCCGTACATTGCGGCAGCGGGTGAGTTGAAGACAAAGCCCACGCAGCACAGCGTGCGCGAACTGACGTCGCTGGGCATTCAACCGCACATCCTGCTGTGCCGGTGCGAGCAACCCTTGCCTGACAGCGAACGCGCGAAGATCGCGCTGTTCTGCAACGTACGCAAGGAAGCGGTGATTCCCGCTCTCGACGCGCCGAGCATCTATTCGGTGCCGACGCAATATCATGCCGAGGGACTGGATGACGAAGTGCTGCGTGCCTTCGGTATCGAGGGGGCCAAGGAGCCGGTGCTCGATCGCTGGATCGACATCATGGACCGTCATGCCAATCCCGAAGGCGAAGTGACTATCGGCGTTGTCGGCAAATATGTCGGCCTGCCTGACGCCTACAAGTCGCTCCATGAGGCGCTGGTGCATGGCGGCCTGCATAACCGGGTGAAGGTGCATATCCGCTGGATCGATGCGGAATTGTTCGAGAAGGACGATGACAGCATCACTGCTGCGCTTGAACCGCTGCACGGCATTCTGGTGCCCGGTGGCTTCGGTGTGCGCGGAAGCGAAGGCAAGATCGCGAGCGTCCGTTTTGCGCGTCAGCGGAACGTGCCGTTCTTCGGCATTTGTCTGGGTATGCAGATGGCCTGCATCGAAGGGGCGCGGAACACGGCGGGCATTGCCGATGCGTCCACGACCGAATTTGGTGAAACGAGCGAGCCGGTCGTCGGCCTGATTACCGAATGGATGGGATCGGCAGGCCTGCAGAAGCGGCAGGAAGGCGGCGATCTGGGCGGCACCATGCGGCTCGGCGCGTATCCGGCCAAGCTGAGCGGCAACAGCGTCGTCGCTGGCATTTATGAGACCGATGAAATCAGTGAGCGGCATCGTCACCGATATGAGGTGAACGCAGGCTATCGCGAACCGCTGGAAAAGGGCGGCCTCATCTTCTCGGGCATGTCCCCGGATGGCACTTTGCCCGAAATCGTCGAGCGGCCCGATCATCCCTGGTTCGTCGGGGTGCAGTTCCACCCGGAATTGAAATCCAAGCCTTTCGATCCGCATCCGCTATTTGCCAGCTTCATCGGTGCAGCGCTGAAGCAAAGCCGACTCGTCTAAGAGGGGCTTGGATTCGCGCGCGCCTCGCCGCATAACGGCGGCGAGGGGGCCTCATGGACATTACAGCACTTTACGCAAAGCTGCCGGAACATAGCTTGCTTCGGTCATTGGGGCCGGACGATCTGGCTTATCTGCTGACCGATGCGCGCGAGCATAAGGCGAAAAAAGGCGCGGTCCTTCTGCAGCAGGGCGATCCGGGGGATTTCCTGCTGATCCTCATGGAGGGGCGCGCGCGCGTGACGGTCTATTCCGCCAACGGGCGGGAAATCGTGCTGGAATATGTCGAGGCTGGCACAGTGCTGGGCGAAATCGCGCTGATCGACGGCGGCTTGCGCACAGCCAGCGTCATCGCCCTTGGTCCTGTGCGCTACCTGACCTTGCCGCGCGCGGTGTTCGAGCGCGTGATTGCCGCCAATCACCGCATTGCGCTCCGCCTGATGCGGGAGCTGGCGATGCGGTTGCGGCTCGCCAATGAGACCATCGAAACGGATCGGGCCTATGGTGCGGCACCGCGTCTCGCGCGGTTCCTCCTTCGATTGCTCAAGAACAGCGAAACCGGCGTTATCAGCCTTAGCCAGACCGAACTCGCGATGTTTGCCGGCATCAGCCGTGAGAATATCAACCGGCAACTCGCGCTGTGGGCACAGGGCGGTATCGTCGAACTGGAGCACGGCAAGATCCGCGTGATGGATGTCGATTCGCTGGAGGAAATAGCCGACGCGATGGAATGAGCGGTGCGCCGCACGCTTGACAGCCCCGCAGCACAATGCCAATGCGCGGCTCCCTTCGGGGGCGCGTAGCTCAGTGGTAGAGCACACCCTTCACACGGGTGGGGTCGCAAGTTCAATCCTTGCCGCGCCCACCATTTGCAAATCCGGAAGCTTCCAGACGCTTCCGCATTTCTCCAAAATGCCAAAGAAGTGTAGACGTGCGGCAGCTTCGCGTCCGCATGCGCCGGGGGTCTTGCACATCCAGACGAATTCGCTGTGGGCATTCTGTCGCGGAGTATCGGAAAGGAGAGATATGAAGCGGTCCCGCCTTCATGGTCGGTTTGGCGGCTAAGTTAAGCTAATCCCTGATATAGTTATGCGCCCCCCCATGATCTGATTGCCTGTTCCGACGATAGGCCTTGACCGGGGTTCTCCCGGCCAGACCCGAGTGCCGACGCTGCGTGTTGTAATAGGTGATCCACCGGCCAAGGCCGACCCGCAGTTCCGAGCCGGTCTCGAAGGCATGGAGGTACACACACTCGTACTTCAGTGATCGCCAGATGGGTTCAATACAGACATTGTCCATCCATCGGCCCCGGCTTTCCATGCTGATGCCAATATCGGCGTCAAGCAGCACGCTGGCGAAGGCTTGCGACGTAAATTGGCTGCCCTGATTGGTATTGAGGTCTCTGGCTTGCCGAAGCGGCCCAGTGCCTCCTTCGGCGCCGCGACACAGAATCCAGGTTCATCGTATTCGACAGCTCCCAGGCCAGCACCATGCACATTGCCATCTTCACTTGCGGTAATTGCTGGGAAAACTGGAGGCCAGATTCCAGATATGCGTGATCCAGTTTTATTGATCTTACGCAAAGTCGCGACATTAGCCACTGGCCTAAGCTGGCGCGGCATAAATTGGAGGATGTGATAGCTATGGAAACTCGAGGATATACAACCGCAGCAGAGCATGTCGACGTGATCATCGTCGGCGCCGGAATTTCCGGAGTCGGCTCGGCCTATCGCTTGCAGCAGGACTGCCCGGAGAAAACCTATCTGGTGCTCGAGGGCAAAGATACTTTCGGCGGAACCTGGGAAACCCACAAATATCCGGGCGTGCGCTCGGATTCCGATCTCTACACTTTCGGCTACAGCTTCCGGCCATGGCTTGGCAACCCGATCGCGAGTGCCGAGGATATTCTGGCCTATATGGGCACGGTGATCGAAGAGAACGGGATCGGACCACGCATCCGTTATGGACATTGGATCACGGCCTGTTCCTTTTCCCGCGAAACCGACCTCTGGACGGTCGAAGCCACCCGCAAGTCCGATGGAGCGAAGCTGGTCTTCACATGCAACTTCCTGTGGATGTGCCAAGGATATTATGATCACGAAACCCCTCACATCCCCGATTGGGCGGGCATGGCCGACTATAAGGGTCTATTCGTTCACGCCCAGAAATGGGATCCCGCGACCGACTACACCGGCAAGCGGGTGCTGGTGATCGGTTCGGGCGCGACTGCGGCAACGGTGGTTCCGGCATTTGCCGAAAAGGCGGCGCATGTCGTGATGCTGCAGCGCTCACCAACCTATTTCCTCTGCCGACCGAACCAGAACGACCTGGCCGACCGCTTGCGCGAAATCGGCATGGACGAGCCGACCATCCACAGGGTGGCGCGTACTCAGATTCTCCACGATCAGCTGAACTTCATCAATCGCTGCAATGCCGACTCGAACGAAGTATTCGAGGAACTCAAGACCAATATCCGCGCGTTTGCGGGTGAGGATTTCCCGATCGAGCCGCACTTCGTGCCGAAGTACAAGGTCTGGCAGCAGCGCATCGCATTCTGTCCGAACGGCGACCTGTTCCAGGCGGCGGCTGCTGGCAAGGTCTCCGTGGTAACCGACACCATCGACAGGTTCACCGAAAAGGGCGTGCGGACTGCTTCGGGCGAGGAGATCGAGGCGGACATCATCGTCGCCTGCACCGGCTTCAACTTGCTGGTGATGGGCGGCATTCCGTTCACGGTCGACGGCAAGCCAATCGATTGGCACGAGACCGTTACCTACCGTGGCGCAATGTTCACCGGAGTGCCCAATATGGTCTGGGTCATGGGCTATTTCCGCGCGTCCTGGACACTGCGGGTTGAAATGATCAGCGAGTTCGTCTGCAAGCTGCTTAACCGCATGAGCGAGCGCAAGGCGACGCGGGTCGAGGTGACCTACCGGCCACAGGACGAAAGCATGGCTCTGGCGGACTGGATCGAGGAAGACAATTTCAATCCTGGGTACCTGATGCGCGGCCTCAAGGATCTGCCCCGCCGCGGCGACCAGCCAGAATGGCGCCACAATCAGGACTACTGGGCCGAGCGTCACGAGTTACCGAACATAGACCTCGATGGCCCGGAATTCCTCTACGATGGCCAACGCACCAACTCAGAACCATTGGTCGCGATATGATTATAGGCTTCCGGCCGCATGCCTTTTGGGCAGATTGAACGCTACTGTCCAATCGTCGAGATGTCATCTGTTCCGTATCGATGACATCTCGACCCGTATGAGAAAGAGTCGCGCCCCAACGCCTGGCTCATCAGATCGTTTGCCGAGAAAGTTTGCCGTAATCTGCCTGGGTGGCGATCCTCGCCGGACTATCCCCGGCGCCGCTGGGACGCCGGGGACATGTGCGTGCCTATAAAGTAGCTTACAGCTTCTCGGTGAGTTCCGGCACGATCTTGAAGAGGTCGCCGACCAAGCCGATGTCGGCGACTTGGAAGATGGGGGCGTCCTCGTCCTTGTTGATGGCGATGATGGTCTTTGAGTCCTTCATGCCGGCGAGATGCTGGATCGCGCCCGAGATGCCGATGGCGACATAGACTTCGGGTGCGACGATCTTGCCGGTCTGGCCGACCTGATAGTCGTTGGGGACATAGCCCGCATCGACCGCAGCACGGCTGGCGCCCACGGCTGCGCCGAGCTTGTCGGCGAGCGGGAAGATGTTAGCCTTGAACGTGTCGCCATCCTTGAGCGCGCGACCGCCCGAGACAATGATCTTCGCGCTGGTCAGTTCAGGGCGCTCCATCTTCGCGATCTCCGAGCCGATGAAGCTGGAGAGTCCCTTGTCCCCCGTAGAGGATACCGCCTCGACGGTGCCGGATCCGCCGGTGGCGTCTGCCTTCTCAAAGGCCGTGCCGCGCACGGTGATCACCTTCTTGGCGTCTTTGCTCTTGACCGTGGCAATGGCGTTGCCCGCATAGGTGGGGCGGGTGAACGTGTCTTGGCTCTCGACTGAGAGGATGTCGCTGATCTGCATTACGTCGAGCAGCGCAGCTACGCGCGGGGCGATGTTCTTGCCGTTGGAGGTGGCGGGCGCGATGAACGCATCATGGTGGCTCATCAGTTCCACGATCAGCGGCGCGACGTTTTCCGGCAGCGCATTCGCAAAGGCGGCGTCATCGGCGACATGGACTTTGCCCACGCCAGCGATCTGCGCGGCGGCGCTCGCTGCAGCAGCGCAGCCGGAACCTGCGACGAGCAGATGCACTTCACCCAGTTTGCTGGCGGCAGTGACAGCAGCCAGCGTTGCATCCTTGACCGACGCATTGTCATGTTCGACCCAAACGAGCGTCTTCATGCGGCTACTCCCATGGCTTTGAGTTTGGCGACCAGTTCATCAACGTCGGCGACCCTGATCCCTGCCTGACGCACCGGCGGTTCGACAACCTTGAGCGTTTCGAGCCGGGGGCTGATGTCGACGCCATAGTCGGCGGGGGTCTTCTGCGCGAGCGGCTTTGACTTGGCCTTCATGATGTTGGGCAGCGAGGCATAGCGCGGCTCGTTCAAACGCAGGTCGGTGGTGACGATCGCGGGAAGGGTGAGCTTCACCGTCTCCAGACCGCCGTCGACTTCGCGCGTCACCGAGACGCTGTCGCCCTCGACCTCGACCTTGCTGGCGAACGTACCCTGCGGACGGCCCAGCAGCGCGGCGAGCATCTGGCCGGTCTGGTTGCAGTCGTTGTCGATCGCCTGCTTTCCCAGGATGATCAGGCCAGCCAGCTCTTCTTCCTGCACCTTGGCGAGCAGCTTGGCCACGCCCAGCGGCTCCACATCCTCAGCTTCGATCAGGATCGCCCGGTCCGCGCCCATGGCCAGCGCCGTGCGCAGCGTCTCCTGTGCCTTGGCCGGTCCGATCGAAACCACCACCACTTCCGTGGCAGCACCCTTCTCCTTGAGACGTAGCGCTTCTTCCACCGCGATCTCGTCAAAAGGGTTCATCGACATCTTCACATTGGCCAGGTCGACACCCGTTCCGTCCGCCTTCACCCGTGGCTTCACGTTGTAATCTATCACCCGCTTTACGGGCACGATAATCTTCATCGAGTGGCTTCCTTTCAATCTTTTTATATAATCCTGCTGAGGTCCGTATTCTGCACCATGTTCGCACCGCAAATACAGGTACATAGCTAGCCGGAGAACAGGCTAAGCCTACATTGAGGGAGGCGCATTCCTCATGTGTATCAGGCACGGCAAAGGGTGTTTTACAGTACGGTTTCGAGCATCTTGCTTAAAGCTTCCCGATCCCGCTCGGCAAGTATTTGGATGCATGAACGGGAGGCGGGGAGATGATTTCATGGATGTGGTAAGTAGGACATCCCGAGTCAGCTAAGCGCTATGGGGGTGATCCATTGAGCGCTTCAACCCAATCGACACATTCGTAGCCAGCAACGGCGCACTGAGACAAGTCGCTTCAATCTCGAAGAGCGTAGCACGACAGCTTTGATTGGCATCATCCTGCTTGGTTCATAAATCAGTGCGGTGGCCCGGCCACTTCCTGAACCGCTTGCTGCAGCCATTCCATTACTGCCGAAACCCGCGCCAGCCGTCGCAGTTCGTGATGTACGACGACCCAGAAGCTGCGCTGGACCATGACTGCGTCTGCAAGCTGCGGTACCAGCACCGGATCATTCAAGCCGATAAAATTGGGCAGGATTGCTACTCCAATCCCGCCACGTATCATCGCATGCTGCACATTTATGCTGGAGCTTGCGAAATTCGGCGAGAGTTGCACGTCAACCTCATGCAGATAGCGCAGCTCGTCAGCATAAATGAAATCAGGGATGTAGCCGATTAATGTGCGGCTTCGCAGGTCCTCGATATCCTGCACTCCGCCATGATCACGGATATAGTCTCGCGAGGCATACAGGCCGAGCCGATAGTCCGCGAGTTTGCGCGACAGCAGCGCCCCGCGCGAGGGGCGGGCGAGCATGACTGCCATATCCGCCTCGCGCTTCGAGGGATTGAGAAAACCGTTTGTCGTCACGATTTCGAGCGATATATCGGGATGACGCTCGTGGAATTGTGACAATTGGGGTGCGACTACCCACGTCGCAAACCCTTCTGACATGCTAATCCGTACCGTTCCGGCATAACGGCTGCGCTCTCCAGAAAGATCGCCGCTGGCCGACAGCAGCGACCGTTCCATTTCCTCGGCATGGGCAAGCAGCTTTTTTCCGCTCGGTGTGAGTGCATGCCCGCGCGGCCCGACTTCGAACAGGCTGGTGTTGAGAGACGCCGCCAGCCGATCAATCCTGCGGCCGACCGTGGTTGCATCTACCCCCAGCCGGGCCGCTGCCGTCGCCAACGTCCGTCCGCGTTCGACCGCCAGAAAATAGCGGAGATCATCCCAATGTATCATCGCACCCCTTCCTGCAATAATGCAGCCTATCGATGCAATATGATCTGTTAACAAGCAGAATGATTGGGTCTAGCGTGATCGTCATCTTATTTTGGGTGGTCCGAATAGATGTGCCCTAACGGGCGACAATACTTGGCAGGAGAGTAGAAATGGACCTCCAATTACGCGGGAAGCATGCTGTCGTGACCGGCGCTTCGCAAGGGATCGGACTCGCCGTTGCGACGCTGCTGGCGGAGGAGGGGTGCGACCTAACTCTCGTGGCGCGGAACCGGACAAGCCTGCAGAATGCCGCTGACCAGATCGCCGCCGTAGCGCACGCTGTGCCGCGGTTGATCGTCGCTGACCTGTCCCTACCCGGCGCGATTGACGAATTGGCGAAGGAAGTGACGTCTCTGGACATCCTGGTCAACAATGCCGGTGCGATACCGCCGGGTGGATTATTGGATATTTCATCCGAGCGATGGCGTGCCGCCTGGGATCTCAAGGTGTATGGTTATATTGACCTGACCCGCAGCCTTTATACGCTGCTCACAGTTAGTCGGGGCGTGGTGGTCAACATCATCGGAACGGCGGGTGAACGGCCTGATCCGTCCTATATTGCCGGTGCAGCCGGTAACAGCGCGCTGATGGCTTTTACCAAAGGCATGGCGAAGGGGGCTGCGGTTGACGGGGTGCGCGTCGTCGGCATCAACCCGGGGCCCGTACGGACGGAGCGGATCAAGCTGATGCTGCGTAATCAGGCGGAGCGCAAACTGGGGGATGCCGAACGCTGGCCGGAGCTGGTGGCGAACATGCCGTTTGGACGCATGGCGGAGCCACAAGAGATCGCCCAGGCCGTGGCGTTTTTGGCCTCGCCGCTATCGGCCTACACGTCCGGGGCGATCCTTACGATCGATGGAGGTGGCGCGTAGTCGCTCTCCCTCTCTGACGTCATTGCCCATCGTGGGCTTCAAGCTGAGCGTTAGCTAGAGCGCTCCTACAGTTCGTTCGGTTTGCCTGCATTGCGAACCATAGCCAGAGTTGTGATCACAAGTAGCGGCCAGCTGATTAATGAAAGCGTGATGAGGCCTGTGCGAATGCCTTGCCCCTCTCCTGCAACCCACGTTCCAATCTCGACCGCAGCCAGTGGCCCCAGTCCATAGCCGAGAACGGAGATGATAAGGAAATTGAGGCTGACAATACGGGCTCTCATTCGAGTGGGAGTGTATGACTGAATTGCGATGGGCGTCATGACATTGAATGCCGATCCCATGAACATACCAACGGCGAACCCGGAAAGCTGGAGAACAATGCTGTCTGAGAGCAGTCCCGCAGCATAGCAAGGTGCTGCAAAAAGTGATGGAAGGACGAAGGTGCGCAGAATGCCTTTCTCTGGATCACGATGATACAATCGCAATCCGCGCCACTGCCAGAAAAAGTTTCCGGCCAGTGCGGCGGGAACGCCTACGAGACCCAGAAGATAACCTGCTTCAGAGGCGTTCATGCCATGTTCGCGGATCAGCACCGTTGGAAGCCATATTATGATTGCCAGGCTATAGATGCAATTTATGCCGGTGAGGGACAGCAGCGGTCCCATGAAGCGCATGCGCTTCTTCAAATATTGGATTAGCGCCGCCATGCTTACTTCGGCCGCTGGAAGCGCCTCGGAGATGCTTCGTGTCGGTATCTTTGCTGTGAAGGCGAATATCAGGGCCAGCAATAATCCGGGTAGCCCGACTATGATTAGCGTTGTCCTCCATGTCGTCAGCCCAATGTCGCTGCTGACCGCTTCGGCGAGCCCTATCGCGGCCGCTCCGAGCGCATAAGCACCGATTGTCATGAAGCTGCCGATGGAAGTGAAGAATGCAACCGGCAGGCCACGTTGTGCCGGTTTGAACAAATCGGCAATCAGAGAAATGGCTGCTGGCATGAGCACGGCTTCGCCCAACGCCACACCGCATCTCAGCAGGAATATCATCTCGAAATTCGTTGAGAAAGCGCTCAATATGGTCGCTAGGCTCCAAATGATTACGCCGATAGTCACGACAGTCCGCCGGTTGCGGGTGTCGACAAAATGACCCAGAGCTACGCCTCCGATGGCGTAAACCAATGCGAAGCCCAAGCCTAACAACAGAGCCAATTGCCGGTCGTCAAGGCCGAGGGAAGCAGCAAGCGGTTGGGCCAGCAGAGCCAGAATGCCGCGGTCGAGCCATGAAACGACATAGAGAGCCGCAAGCAACCAGACGGTGTACCAGGCCTGCCTGTTGCTGACACCGGCGGGCGGCAAGATTGCAGCGTCTTGCTCGTTGATGGTGTTGATGGGGTTTCTCGGCACAACTGCTCTCCCAAGACATATTATGTTTATTTGATTTCTGGATTCTGGCGTCAGCCGGAGCTGCCAACTGCTTCCGTCGCCTGCCATTGCTCTAACCGGGCGCTCACCAATTGTAGCGAGTCGACACCGAAATACATGTCGGTGCCACCCAGGAAAGTCGTGGGAACACCGAAGGCACCCCGCGCAATAGCTTCGTCCACTTTTGCACGCAGCGCATCTTTGGCATCCTGCTGGGTGATCTGCCCGAGCAGCCAGTCCCCATCGACGCCTACTTCCCGACAGATATCGAGAAGGACCGAGTTTTCCGAAAGGGGAAGCTCGTCCCTAAAATAGGCCTGATAGCAAGCACGGGCGAACGGGATGAGATGACCGATGGGCTGGAGAACCAGACAGGCACGCATCGCCTTGACGCTGTTAATGGGGTGACCTGCTGGCGGGAAGTTGATCTTTATCCCTGTGATATCGGCCCAGTCCTGCATGACCTTTGCATGGTAGTCTACCTTGCGCGGCGGGAACTTCTCCTTGAAAAGGTTGAATTCGACGCCTGGGTTGACCGCATTGAAGATGCCGCCGACGAGGACCGGATGCCATTCGACAGTGAGGCCGAAGCTTTCGGCCAGCGGCATGATCCGTTCGAAACCGAGATAGCTCCACGGACTGGAGCAATCAAAGAACATTTCAAGTTTCATGGCCGCTCCTCAACTTTGGATGATGCTAGTGGAAAGATTGGCCTCGGGAGGGCGCGCATGGCATCGATGCCGCCGCCCGCAGCGATCCCCCGCTGAACGGCAGGACGGGCGCGGACGAGCGCGAACCACGTTTTCAGGGCCGGATAGTCGTCAAGGGTGAGGCCTTGCGCCTTGTGGGTCATGATCCACGGAAAGCAGGCTATGTCGGCGATTGAGTAGCTGCTGCCAGAAACAAATGCGCCTGTGCGGGCCAATTGGGCATTGAGCACGGTATAAAGCTGACGGACTTCCTTGCCGTAGCGCTCAATGGCGTAGGGGATCTTCTCCGGGGCGTAGAGCAGAAAATGGCCATTCTGCCCGACCATAGGGCCGAGGCCAGCAACCTGCCAGATCAGCCACTGGATAGCGGCATATCGTTCTGCCGGCTCCGGATCAAGGAACAGGCCAGTTTTATCGGCCAGATAGAGCAGGATGGCGGCGCTTTCAAATAGGGTGGTGGGCTTGCCGCCGAGTCCCTGTGCATCGATGAGCGCGGGAATTTTGCCATTGGGGCTCGCCATCAGGAACCCTTCGGGCGGGTCACTTCCCCAACGGACGGGAATAAGCCTGTAAGGAAGGCCCATTTCCTCCAGGCAGATCGTGATCTTCCATCCGTTTGGAGTGGGTGCATAATAGACCGCGAGATCGGCCTCCGACCCGGTCATGGCGCCTGCAGCGTGGATAGCAGCCGGCGGGTGAGAGGATAACCGCGGTCCTCCGGAATACATATCCACGACTCACCATGTTCATCGCCCTCAATGCAAGGCGAAATGGGGATGCACTCGATGTTGCCGAGATGCTCCTTGGCGGCCTCGAACGCCGGATAGGCAGCGAGACGTTCCAGATTGTACAATGTGGGAAAGATTATCTTGGCGGTGCCAGCCTCAGCTTCATTGATGGCTTCATGGGCATGGAGCCAGCGTGCCTGACCAACCTCGTCGACATCGGCAGTAACGGTGCGATCTCCCTCGTGACGGGTGATATAGAAGCGGGTGTCGAAGCGACGATGCGATTGAAATTTTGGATGCCACTGGGCCCAAGGCAGGAGCGCCGCCAGATCAAGCTTGATACCGTTATCACCCAGCAAGGTGCTGAATGGGACTTTCCGCTTCAACTCTGTCTGCAGGGCGACAGCATCCACCGGCATCGACGACTGAAAGGCTACCAGGATACCAACTTCTTCCAGCATTTCGCGAATGGCCGTTACGCGGTGCGCCAGCTCGACCGGTTCGCCGAGTGTGACATCGACCAGGTTCGCATCTGTAGCGGTACGGTGGTCGTCTTCATCTACCCGGCCGCCGGGGAACACCAGCGCGTTGGGAGCAAAGCGCATTTGTGCTGTGCGCTGGATCATCAGATGGCGCGCGGCTTGCCCGTCACTTTCGTAATACAGGATCAGCGTGGCTGCTGCGATCCCTGGCCCCGACACCGTTTCACCGCGTCCATCGCTCATCCTCTGTCTCCCGGTCCTGTTTCCTATCATCATTCCTGTGACGGATAAAGCAACCGACCTATATCTGCATCGATAGTAAATAAATATCGCTTACAAACTGGGACTTTCCATATCTGTGTTGCTTTCAATCGATATGAATAATGGTTTTATGTTTTCGTTCCCCTGTGGGTCGTGGCGGATTAGAACCGTTCGAAATGCTGGCGGGTTCTGCCAGTGCAGGGGAGGATGGAGTCGTGCTTAATACGAATTCCCGCCAAGGCTTTGACGAAAGCCATGAGCAGTACAGAGACACGGTGCGCAGGTTTCTCGCCAAGGAGGCCGAGCCTTATCTCGACAAGTGGGAAGCAGAGGGGATTACCAGCAAATATTTTTGGAAAGCGGCTGGCGATGCCGGTTTGCTTTGTTCCAGCATGCCAGAGATCTATGGTGGCATCGGCCTCGACATCTCCTACGATCTGGTTTTTCTTGAGGAATTATACTATTTGAACTGCCCGGTAGGGGTCAGCCTGCAGTCGTTGATTACTGCACCGTATCTCCTGAACTACGGTTCGGAGGAATTAAAAGCCCGCTACCTTCCCGGCATGATCAGCGGTGAGATCATTACGGCCTTGGGCATGACGGAGCCGGGTGGCGGTTCCGATGTCAAAAGTCTGCGCACGACGGCACGCCGCGACGGTGATTACTATGTAATCAATGGGAGCAAGCTCTACATCTCGAACGGCTTGCTGTCGGACCTGGTATTTCTGGCGGCGCGGACCGGCGGAGAGGGGGCAAAGGGCGTGTCTCTGATCCTGGTCGAAGCCAATTCCCCAGGCTTCGAGAGAGGGCGCAATCTCGACAAGATCGGCCTGCATGGTGCCGATACATCGGAGCTGTTTTTCAACGATGTGCGGGTGCCAATTTCGAACCTGCTGGGCGAAGAGGGGCAGGGCTTTCGTTACATGATGTCCGAACTTGGCCAGGAGCGGCTGGCGATCTCGACAACCGCCCAGGCGCAGGCGCAACGCGCCTTCGACGAAGCAGTCCAGTTCGTGAAGGAGCGCAAGGCTTTTGGCCAGCCGATATTCGATTTCCAGAATACGCGCTTCACGTTGGCGGACATGGCGACACGTCTGCAGGCAGGTTGGGCGCACCTCGACTGGGCCCGCATGAGGCACATGAAAGGCCTGTTGACGTCTGAAGAGGCGGCGGCATCCAAATTATGGCACTCCGAGAATGTCTGGTACATTGTCGATGCGGCGCTCCAGCTGCATGGCGGTGCGGGCTATATGAACGAATATCCGATAGCGCGACTGTGGCGGGATACGCGGATACATCGCATCCATGGTGGAACTTCGGAAATCATGAAGGAAGTGATCGGTCGCCGAATTTGATACATCATCCATCTCTTGGTGGTGCGCTGTCGGCTGACAGGGCGCAGTCATGCGGTCACGCCCCTTCGGCAGCAGGATAGGTTTCAAAGCATGTCTACCTTCATCGATGTTCATTCCCACGTCTCGCCGTTGAATTTCCCTTCTGCGCCGCATTCAGATGTGGCGCCGCGCTGGCCCTGCATGCAGTGCCAGTCGTCGGTCGAAGGCACTTTGATGATCGGCGAAATGCCGTTCAGGAAGCTGGATGCCCGTTCGTGGGACGTGGCAAGACGGATAGAAGACATGGATCGCGAGGCGGTGGACATGCAGGTGCTGTCGCCGATGCCTGAGTTGCTGTCCTATTGGCTAGACCTGGCCGACGCCCAGATCCTGTGCGATGCGTCCAACCACTTGATCGCCAGCATGGTCAGCGCTGCTCCGCGCCGTTTTCGCGGTCTCGGGTCAGTGCCGCTGCAAAATCCGGAGGCAGCGGCGCGCATGTTGCCGCGCCTGAAGTCGGATTTTGGTCTGAAGGGTGTAGAGATCGGCAGCAACATCAACGGCAAGATGCTGGGTTCTGCGGAGTTCGATCCCTTCTGGGCAGCGGCCGAGGCAGAGGGGATGCCGGTTTTCGTCCATGCGCTGCATCCGGTTGCCGCCAAGGGTCTAGAAAAGCCTGACATCAACTTTACCGGATTTGCTTTGTTTCCCGTTGATACGGGTATGGCCGCAGCTTCCATCATCATGGGTGGCGTTCTTGATAGATATCCCGGCCTTCGCATCGCCTTTAGCCACGGCGGGGGCACCCTTGGCGCGATGTTGGGGCGGTTGCAGCTTGGTTGGACAACGACCAAGGGTTTCGAGGGACGAAGCCAGCTTGCCCCGATCGAGCAGGCGCGACGCTTCTTTTACGACACCAATGTCTATGACCCGGAATATTTGGCCTACCTCGCCGTTCGCATGGCGCCGGGTCAGGTATTTGCCGGTACGGATTATCCCTACATGATCATGCAGAACGACCCGGCCCGATGGATTCGCTCGGCCTGCCTGGGGAAGTCGAGCGGAGCATCTGCTCAGAGGCCGCTGGACGGTTTCTCGCCGAGCCGCTCTGATCCGAACGCCGGGCGCATAGCGGCGGTCAGCCCATCTTCCAACGCTCCAGCATGGCCTCTCCGGATTCGTCGGGACCAATTGCGCCTGGCGTGCGCGAGAACCGCGGGGCGGGTGCCTGCTGCACGATGCCCTCGTGCAGAGCATAACCGTTTCGCTCCGCGATCTGGGGATGGGTCAGGACCTCGGCCAGCTCGAGCACCGGCGCCCCGCAAGCGTCGGAGTCTTCAAGGATCGCCGTCCATTCGTCACGGGTGCGGGTGAGGAAGATCGCCGCCATTGCGGCCGACCTTTCGGGCCAGACCGAAGGATCGTGTTGGTCCTCCGCCCACTCCACTGGCGCTCCGATCCGTTGGAGCAGGGTGCGGTAGAACTGCGGCTCGATCGCGGCGACGGCGAATTCCCTGCCGTCCTTGCACAGATAGGGGCGATAGTAGTTAGACGCTCCGACCAGCACGTTATGTCCGCGCGCCAACGACAGGCCGCCAGTGGGCACATGCCCGGCCGCACCGGCGAGCAGGGCGGCGACCCCGTCGACAATCGCCGCATCGACCACCTGCCCGAGGCCCGAACGCTCCCGCTCCCACAAGGCGGCGAGAATGCCCAGCACAAGGAACATCGAGCCGCCGCCAAAATCGGCGACGAGGTTCATCGGTGGCACGGGCAACTCACCAGGGCGGGCAAAGGTATGGAGCGCCCCGGTGATCGCGAGGTAGCTGAGGTCGTGTCCGGCGCGCAGCGCGAGGGGGCCATCCTGGCCCCAGCCAGTCATGCGGGCATAGATCAGGCGCGGATTGGCCGCCATTGCTACCTCTGGACTGAGCCCGAGCCGCTCCATCACCCCAGGCCGGTTGCCTTCGATCAGCACGTCAGCATGCCGAGCGATGTCGAGGGCGCGGGCGACGTCCTCCGGCTGGCGCAAGTCGAGGACCAGCTTGCCCCGCCCGCGCTCCGTGATCGGATTGATGGTGAAGGCCGGCCGATTGGGCCGCTCAATCCGCAGCACTTCGGCGCCGAGGTCGGACAGCAGCATCGCACCGTGCGAACCTGGCCCCATTCCGGCGAATTCGACACACCGCAATCCCTCCAGCGGACCGCGCCTGCCCCCATGCTGCGTCATTCCCGGGTCTCCATCAGCATGTGTGTAACCCTTAGCGATCGCGGCCCATCGGGTGCTGTCCGCTCGGTCGCAATGATCGGGGGCACCGCGTTCCGAAAACGCTGTTGAGAAGGTGTTACATCCCCACTCGCACTGTCAACATACTTGTATCGTTTAACAGCAGTACAGTGTTTGCGACGGAAGTTGCCGGAACGCAGGAGTTTCCTTTTCGCCTTACGGTATCGCAGGTATGCAAGAAGACGATATGCTTCATGTTTCGCGATAGAAGGACATATCGCCCTGAAAATTGGACCGAAAGAGCTGGCGGGGGAAGAGCAACCTCGGCGGGTTGGTTAGTTGGTGGCTGTAGGCCCAACCCAACAGTTGGTGCGCGGTATTTTCAGGTTTGATCTTCAATTGGCTGCTGCAAGGCAGGAGCCGCATCCTTCGTAAGAGGTCGACATGGTCTTACCGTACCCGGAACTAATGAAACTGGAGCGCAATTTCAGTCATAGCTGGAACGAGCGCGACCTCATGATCTACGCTCTCGGACTTGGAATGCCGTCTGACCCGGTAGATGAACGCCAACTGGCCTATGTTTACGAGGAACGTCTCGCAGTCCTGCCGACCTTCCTTTCGACGATCGTGGTTGGGCGGAGCCCGGTTGCCTTCGCAGGCATCGACTATACGACGGTTCTCCACGGTGAGATTGCCGTGACGCTGCACAAGTCGATTCCGACGCGGGGCGAGGCCCTGGTTCAGTCGAGGATTGCTGGCGCCTGGGACAAGGGGGCTGGCAAGGGCGCGGTCTTCAGGGATCATTCGGATTTGTATCTGGCGGGTGAGCAAGCGCCGTTTGCGTCGGTTGTGAACACTGCGTTTGGACGCTCGGAAGGCGGATTTGGTGGACCGAGGGAGGGGCAGCCGATGCCCCACCCCATACCCCAACGCGATCCCGACCGGATAGTGACGCTATCTACCTCGCGGCAGCAGGCCCTTCTGTATCGGCAAACGGGCGACCTGAACCCGCTCCATGTCGATCCCGCTTCGGCGCGCGCCGCAGGGTTTCGGGAGCCGATCTTGCACGGGCTTTGTACCTTTGGCATTTGCCAGCGCGCAGTTTTAGGCGAGTATTGCGGGTATGCAGCCGATGCCCTCAAGCAAATTGGGGTTCGCTTCACGGGAATTGTGTATCCTGGCGATTCCATTCGCGTTGAGATGTGGCGAGATGGCGAGGTCGTATCGTTTGAGGCGTTTGCAGTAGAGCGGGCGCAAAAGGTGATTGGTAACGGCAAAGCAGTCCTAGCCAAGTAGCCCGACGCTGAAATTGGTGCGTGTGGCGAACCTGAGTTCCACCACACGCTAGCTCACGTCGCAGAGCGCAATTGGCTGGATGGGGTGCAGTTTGGCGGACATGAAGGGTCGAGGTCTTGGCCTCCGCATCAGGGTGCCGGTTTAGCGGCGGTGGATCGAACATTCGTTTCAAAGATAAAGTAACATATGGGCGGCACTCCTGCGCATGGGATTGTGAGACGTGCCCCGCGCATTAGTTGGTCGATCGTCTATTCAACTAAATGATATTAAACCATAAAATCAGGTGTCCGAGTATCTATCAGGGCATGCATATCCAATTGCATCAAAGTGGCAGAATGGGATTGGCAGCGTAGCAGATCCACAGTAGATAAAACGCTGGTATAAACCGAAAATGCCTCGTCAGGTTTTCTACCTGCTTCCGGGAGCATGGGGTCGATGGAGAGATGATCATGGAGGATGAAGCGAGCACAGGGCCACTTGTCGGGGTGAAGGTGCTTGAAATCACCACGATGGTCGCCGGCCCGCTGGCGGGAACGATACTTGCAGACTTGGGTGCTTCGGTTATCAAGGTCGAGGGCTTGACCGGCGATCCTTTCCGCAACGTCAGTCCGCAGCATAAGGGCATGTGCTCACACTTTTTTGCCGTGAACCGCCATAAGCATAGCATCCAGCTTGACCTTAAGTCCGAGGATGGGCGCGCTATTGCGCAATCACTGGCTGCCGAATGCGATGTTATGCTCGTCAATACCCGGCCTGCGGTGATGAAACGTCTCGGGCTTGACTACGATCAGTTGAAGCAGGCCAATCCCGGCTTGATATACGTAATGATAACCGGCTTTGGCCCGGACGGACCATATGAAGATCGGCCCGCTTACGATCAGGTCATTCAATCATTGACCGGTGCGATGTTCCTGCAAAGTCCGGAAGGACCACCTGCACCGCTCCGTTCATTTTTTGTCGACAAGTTTGCTGGCACGGCCGCAGTCAGCGCGATAAACGCGGCCCTTTATCACCGCGAACGCAACGGCGGCCAAGGGCAGTTTATTTCCGTTCCACTGATGAAATCTTTCGCGTTTTTTAGCCTCGTCGACAATCTGCACAATCATTGCTTTGTCGAGGGTGAAGAGAAGACGGGGATCGTCAATGTCACGCGCCCCTTTCGGACGAGCGATGGGACGTTCATGGGCTACTTCCAGACCGATGGGCAATTTCAACAGATTTGCGCTGTCTTCGGCGTTGAACATTTGCTTGAGGATGAGCGATTCTCAAACCCTATAAAGCGCGTCAACAACTCCGCCGAGCTGTGGCAAGAGCTTGAGAAAGGCGCCATCAAGTTCAGTTCAGATGAACTTGAAGCAATAGCTGTGCGTGAGGGCGTGCCGATCGGCAAGGTCAATACGGTCGACGAGTTCATCGCCGACCCGCAGAGCCGCCATCTGGAGTGCGTCAAGCAGTATGAGACGGATGAGTACGGCCCGGTTCGGGTTTCGGGCCACCCTGTCGATTTCTCGGGAACACCCACAAACGTCGGCGGAATTGCGCCACGGGCTGGGCAGCATACCGATGCAGTGCTGCAAGACCTTGGCTTCGATGCGGAGCGCATAAGCGAATTGCGTGCCAAAGGCGTAATCCGCTGAATTCGGGTCTTTCAAACAGGACTATGAAAAGGATGAGGTGCCATGGCTGACGTTTTGATTTTGGGTATCAGTCATTATCCAATGCTGATCTGGCCTGATAAGAGCATGGCCGGACTGCTGCAAAAGATGCTGACCAATCCCAATCTTCCCGAGGAATTGAAAACTCCGGCGGGATGGTCGGAGAACATGCGGGAAGAGTGGGGCACCGATCAGGGTGAAGCCGCGGCGGCAGCGCATCGCAAGACGATGCTGGATTGGACGCGCAAGGCACGTGAAGCTCTGGATGAGTTCAATCCCGATTTTGTGTTGATCTGGGGTGATGACCAATACGAAAACTTCAAGGAAGATGTCGTTCCGCCGTACTGCATCAATGCCCATCCGGAGTTTCGATTCCATAACTTCCCCAATAATGTCTGGGGCGAGCCGGTGGAGAAGGAGTTTGTGCTGCCTGGCGTTCAGGCTGCCGCAAAACATCTGGCTAGCGAGTTGATTTCGGCTGGGTTTGACACAGCCTATTCGTACAAGCCGCTGCACCATCCGCTTGGCCATGCCTTCACTAATGCGATCTTTTATCTCGATTATGATCGCAAGGGTTTTAATTATCCCATCCTACCGGTTTCTATAAACTGTTATGGCCGCCATGTTATTTGCCAGAAGGGCGGACTGCCCAATTTCGACAAGGAACTGTCAGAAGCGGATCTCGATCCGCCCGCGCCCACGTCAAAAAGGCTGTTCGACATGGGCGCCGAGACAGCACGCATTTTGTCGGAATCGCCTTATCGCGTTGCGCTGATTGCATCGTCCAGTTGGTCACATGCTTTTCTGACCCAGAAGAACCACTATCTGTGGCCCGATATCCCTGCCGATCGCGCCCTTTTCGATGCGCTGGTAAAACGTGATTATGATTATTGGCGGAACTATCCGGCTGCTGCGATTGAAGAAAGTGGACAGCAGGAAGTGCTGAACTGGTCATGCCTTGTGGGCGCAATGAGTGCGCTGGGGCGTGGCGAGCCGGACGTTGCTGCGTTCGTGGAGACGTGGATATTCAATTCGTGCAAGGCCTTCCTTGTGTCGAAGCCGTGACGTGATGGTCCGGCAGCGGCGGGCCATGGCAATGAAAATGCCCGGTCGCCGGCGGTCTCCGGGCAAAACAAACGGCAGCTCGAGAGACGGGCTTGACTCAATATCCATTGCCATGAAGATATAGAACAAATGTATTATACCTACGGCTGACGGTCCGTCACTGATTGCACATGGTCGGTGATGAAATTCGAATGCCAAGGCCAGCGATCTGGCCCAACCGGGAGAATAAAAGTGGACTTTAACTTACCTGCCGAAAATGACCCCCGACGCCTGGAAGTCCGTCGCTGGTTCCAAGACAACCCAAATCCATCCTACCAGCAGCTAGCCGAAAAGGGGTACACTGTCCCTCACTGGCCAGCCCCCTGGGGGTTATCGGCCGATCCTGAAACGCAGCTGATCATTGAAGATGAAATCAAGCGCGCGGGGATCGCGCATCCGATGAGCATCAATTCGATCGCGGTCAACCAGTGCGGGCAGTCGCTGCTGGTTTACGGGACCGAAGAGATGCGCCAGCGGTTCCTGCCGCCGGCGCTGGCCTGCCGCGAATTGTGGACGATGCTGTTCTCTGAGCCTTCCTGCGGTTCGGACCTTGGGGCATTGCGCACCAACGCCCGGCGCGATGGGGATGATTACATCATCAACGGCCAGAAGATCTGGAATTCCAATGCGCATATTGCCAGCATTGGCGTGGTAATCGTTCGTACCGATCCAAGCGTGCCCAAGCACCGGGGCCTCACCATATTTCTGATCGATATGAAGTCGCCCGCGGTAGAGGTTCGCCCGATCCTCGACATGTCCGGCCACGCTCCGGAATATAATGAGGTGTTTCTGACGGATGTCCGGGTTCCCGCAAGCCAGCGCCTCGGAGAAGAAGGTCAAGGCTGGCAGATCGTGGTCGAACAGCTTCAGACCGAGCGTATGAGCATGGCCAAGCCAGCGGCAGTATGGGGCCACGGTCCAACGGCCCGGGAACTGGTTTACGGCCTGATCGAGACTGGCAAAATCAAGGATCCGCTGATCCGGGAAGAAGCTGCAAAGCTTTACGCCGAAGGAGAATTGCTCCGTCTGCTGAGCGCCCGGAACCTTAGCAACCGAATTAACGGTGCACCGGCAGGGCTGGAGGCCAATCTCGGCAAGATGATTGCGTCTCCCCATGGGCAGCAACTGTCCACGCTTGCCAAGCGCACCGAGGGCGTCGCAGGCATGGTGCGCGATGACGATGAGTTGCCCCGCCCCGATATGGACTATGGCATGTTCGATACCTGGGACTATTGCTATTGGTTCGGTCCAGCCGCGACGCTGGGCGTGGGCACTCAGGAAGTACTCAAGAACACCATTTCCGAGCGCGTTCTCGGCCTTCCCCGCGACCTCGATCCCACGGCCAAGATTCCGTACAGCGAGATCGGCAAGGTGCCAGCGAAGGCTGCAGGCTGAGATAGCACATACCCATCAGCGATCCGGGCGGCCTTAATATGCTGCAGCGATCATTGTAACGAAAGATCAGAATTATGAATTTCACCCTGAGCGAAGATCATCTCAGCCTGCGCGATTCCGCCCGTACTTTCCTTTCGAAGGAAGTGAAGCTGGAGCCCTACCTGCGGCCCGAAACGAACGTAACGCCCGTTGAGCGCGATGGGTTGTGGCAAGCAATTCAGGGTATGGGCTGGCCTGGCATGGTGATACCTGAGAATTATGGCGGGCTGGGCATGACTTACGTCGATCTCGTCATGGTCGTCGCGGAAATGGGGCGGACATTGGCGCCGTCTCCGTTCTTCGGCACACTGGCTGGCGCGTGGGCAATTGAACGGTGCGGCAGTGAAGAGCAGAAGCAGGCATTGCTTCCGCAAGTGGCCGCCGGTGAACTGACGCTCGCTCTGGCCGTGGCCGACCCAAATGGTGACACTAACGGCTTGTCCGGCGGCGCCAAGGCCACGCTCAGCGGTGACCAGTGGACGATCGACGGGCAAAAATCTTTCGTCGTTGAAGCGGGATCGGCAGATAAAATCGTCGTTATTGCCGATGTCGACGGGCAGCAAGGGTTCTTCTTGATCGACGCTGATGCAGTCGGCGTTCAGATGGAGCGGCTTGACTGGCGGGACGTGACCCGTGAAGTCAATGCCATCAGCCTTAACAACGTTGCAGCAGAGCGGCTCTCTCAGGCAGATGCCGATAGCTGGCCTTGGCTTCGCGATCGCCTGTACCTCGTGCTTGCAGCGGAGAGCGCCGCTGGTGCTGAGCAATCGCTTGCCGATACTGTGGCATATGCGAAGGAGCGAGTTGCTTTCGGGCGCCCGATCGGTTCCTACCAGTCGCTCAAACACGGCTTGGCAGAGCTTGCCGGAGGGATCGAGCTGGCCACCGCTGGCGTGCAATTCGCCGCCTGGGCGTTGAATGAGGGTCAGCCCGAGGGCCGAAAGGCTGCGGCAATTGCTCAGAGCTATGCCAGCGACCAATATTGTGCGACCACGTTCCGCAGCATTCAGGTTTTCGGTGCCATCGGTTTCACTTGGGAAATGCGCAATCATTTATATTATAAACGCGCCCGGGCCAATGCAGAGCTGTTGGGTTCGCCACGCGAGCAGCGGGAACAGCTGATATGCCTTCTCGAAACAGAGCATCGCAAAGCAGCGTGAACAATCCGGCGGCGTTTCGATAGGCTGCCGCAATCGACCAATGGAGAAATGAATGCCTCTGGTAAAGTTCGTCAGTGCAGATGGAGTTGAAACAGACGTCCAGATTGATGACGGCATATCGGTTATGGAAGGTGCGGTTAAGGCTGGCATTGATGGCATTGACGCCGATTGTGGCGGCCAGTTGTCGTGCGCGACTTGCCATGTTTATGTCGGTGCGGACTGGATTGAGCAGGTGCCGCAGATGACAAGTGACGAGGAAGCCCTTCTCGAATTCGCAGCAGAGCGCAGAGAGACTTCTCGCCTCTGCTGTCAGATCATGGTCCGAACCGATATGGATGGACTGGAGATACATATCCCCATCTGTCAGGCGGCGTGATAGCCAGGCGGATTGTGATCCATTTGCACTAAATCGCGCGGATGTGGATACTGTTACCTACGCTACCAGTAAACCATGGAGTTAGCTATTCCGTTTTAGGGCATGGAGAGCTAAGCAGCACGCTACCAAAGGGGGGCGTGCTGCGTACTCCTGTCAAACTGGATGGAATTTCGCGAAGATGCCCATTGCCCAAATTGTGAGTTTGGAAGCTGAAGAGCGTACCGACACTCGAACGAATATCAAGGTCGCTGCCCGGATGCTTTTTGCCGAGCGGGGTGTTGAAGCGGTAACGGTAAGAGAAATCGTTGCCGCTGCCGGCGCGAAGAACGGTGGATCTCTCAATTACTATTTCAAATCCAAGGATGGCCTAATCCTTGAGCTGATAAATGAGATTTTTGTCGACCTTAGCAGCGCTTGGCTGGAAGGCCTTTCTACTTTGGACAAAAAGGGTGGTGCCACCTGCGTCCGCGATATCGTAGATGTAATTGTGACGGCCCCCAATGCCGAGTCCTATTCGGACCCCTCGCCGACGGCGAACCGCTTTCTTGCCAGTGTCCTTTTTACCCGACGCAAGCAGCTATCCACCTATCTGGATCAGATGAACTTCCTGGTATTCAGGCGCCTGCTTCAACTGATTTCGACTCTGCGATCTGACATCCCGGAACCGGTCATGCGGCAGCGCCTGATATTCTTTGCGTGGTATCTGCTTTCCGTCCAGTCCGCACATGAATCGTGGAAAGCATCTCGTAAGCGGAGCGATGTGTGGAGCGATGTTGATCCTCTCCACAACCTCGTCGATACGGCAACCGCCCTGCTTGAGGCGGGGACGGCCCTTGGCGTTCCGGGGGGCGCGCCTGGAGGGACCATTCGGCCTCAGAGGCGCCGCACCAAGGCACCCACCCGGTAGGACGTTCCGAACTCCTGACACTGCCCTTAGACAGTCGGCTGGCGCGTTGGTAGCTGCTCAACTGGCCCGCTTCAGCATGTCGAGCGCGATATCGACGATCATATCCTCCTGTCCACCGACCATTTTGCGTCGGCCAGCTTCGGCCAGGATCGAGCGCGTGTCGAGGCCATGGTCGGCGGCCGCCTTCTCGGCGTGGCGCAGGAAGCTGGAATAGACGCCCGCGTAGCCGAGCGTAAGTGTCTCCCGGTCCACTCGGACTGGCCTGTCCTGAAGCGGGCGAACGAGGTCCTCGGCTGCATCCATGAGGGCGTAGAGATCGCAGCCATGGTTCCAGCCGCAGCGCTCGGCGGCGGCAATGAATACTTCGAGCGGGGCGTTGCCAGCGCCAGCGCCCATGCCTGCCAGGCTGGCATCGACACGGATCGCGCCGTTCTGGACAGCCACGATGGAGTTGGCGACGCCGAGAGACAGATTGTGATGTGCATGCACGCCGCGCTGCGTTTCCGGCTTCAGCACCCGGTCATAGGCCTGGAGCCGGGCGGCATATTCGTCCATGTTCATCGCGCCGCCGCTATCGGTGACGTAGACACAGTGGGCTCCGTAGTCCTCCATCAACTTGGCTTGCTGCGCGAGTGCTTCGGGGGGGCTCATGTGGCTCATCATGAGGAAGCCGGAGACGTCCATCCCAAGTCCGCGCGCCGCCTCGATATGCTGCTTGGATACGTCCGCTTCGGTACAGTGTGTTGCCACGCGGACCGAACGGACGCCTATTTCATAGGCGTGCTTGAGATCGTGCACCGTGCCGATTCCGGGCAACAACAGGGTGGTCAGCACGGCATGTTCGAGCACTTCGGCCACTGCGCCGATCCAGTCCCAGTCGGTATGTGCGCCGAACCCGTAGTTAAACGATGAGCCCTGCAGGCCGTCGCCATGGGCCACCTCGATGGCATCTACCTTCGCCCGATCGAGAGCCCGCGCGATCGCCTGGACATGATCGAGACCATATTGATGGCGGATTGCATGCATCCCATCGCGCAGCGTTACATCCTGAATGTAAAGCTTGGTTGCGGTTGGATTGAGAGTCATGCGCGTTCTCCTGCATAATGGCGGACCGCGATCTTCTCGGCGGTCTTCAGCGCGGCAGAGGTCATGATATCCAGATTACCCGCATAGGCAGGCAGGTAGTGCGCTGCGCCCTCCACTTCGAGGAACACCGATACCTTGAGCCCGGTAAAATCTGTCATGCCGGTCGAGGCCATTTCGGGAATGTGCAGCGGCAGGTTGGAACCGATATGTTCGAATTGCACCGCCTGTTTCAGGCTGTACCCAGGGACATAGGTCTGCACATCTGCGACCATATCTTCAACGGACTGGCGAATGGCGTCCTGATCGGCTTCGTCACACAGGCAGTAGACGGTGTCGCGCATAATGAGCGGCGGTTCGGCCGGGTTGAGAATGATGATAGCCTTGCCCCGTGTCGCACCGCCCACATCGACAATCGCCTGGCTGGTCGTTTCGGTGAACTCGTCGATGTTAGCTCGCGTTCCGGGGCCGGCGCTTTTGGAACTGATCGACGCAACGATCTCGCCATAATGGACCTTGGCGACACGATTGACCGCCGCGACGATCGGGATCGTTGCCTGGCCACCGCATGTCACCATGTTCACGTTTGGCGCGTCGAGGTTTGCCTCGCCATTTACTGGCGGGATTGTGTAGGGGCCGATGGCCGCGGGGGTAAGGTCGATGACCCGTTTCCCGTGCGCTTGCAGCAACGCGTTGTGGTGCTTGTGTGCACCGGCGCTCGTCGCGTCGAATACAATCTTGATGTCGGCGAACTCGGGCAGGGCGATCAACCCATCAATGCCCTCTGCCGTCACGGGCACCCCCATGCGGGCGGCACGTTTGAGACCGTCGCTTTCGGGATCAATGCCGACGAATGCCCCCATTTCCAGCACATCGGAGAGGCGCATGACCTTTATCATCAGGTCGGTGCCAATGTTCCCCGAGCCAATGATCGCAACCTTGATCTTTTCCATGCTTCAGTCCCCGTAGTGAAATGAGCACACGCCGATGCCACCGACACTCGCGCGAACTTGATCACCCGGCTGGAGCGCGACCATGGGCCCCAGCGCACCGGCCAAGAGCACGTCACCTGCTTTCAATGGTTCGCCGCGTTCCGCTAGCGTACGGGCAAGCCATGCCGCTGCATTAAGCGGATGTCCCAGTGCGGCGGCGCCGACACCCGTAGAAACAATAGTACCGTTGATCTCCATGACCATCCCTGCTGTCCACAGATCGAGGCCGGGCAGGGACCTGCCATCGTCGGAGAGCACGAAGAACGCGGATGAACCGTTATCCGCAACGGTATCGGCGAATGTGATTTTCCAGTCGGCAATGCGACTGTCGACGATCTCGATCGCTGCGTGGACAGTGGCGACAGCGGAAGCGACCTGATCGGACGTTGTGCCGGGTGAAGGAAGGTCGGCGCCGAGCACGAAGGCGATCTCCGCTTCCGCCTTGGGTTGAAGACATTTGGCCGGGGCGAGCAAACCACCGTCTGGGATGCGCATATCTTCGAACAGCACGCCGAAGTCAGGCTGATCGACACCAAGCTGGGTTTGAACGGCCTTGGCGGTCAGTCCAGCCTTGCGGCCTACTATCCGCCGCCCCTGGGCTTCCCAGAAGCGCGTGTTGATAGTCTGCACGGCATAGGCGCCTGCGACGTCGACCGGGTCGAGACCGTCACGCAGGGGAGGCACAGCGCCTGAAACATAGGCCTCGCGCAGACGGCGAGCCATAACCTCATGGGTGGTGTCGGTCATTTGAAGTTTCCCCTCCGTATCGTGCTGTTTGTCAGGATAAGGCGATGCGATCGTTGATGCCAGCGCGTGACGGTATTGCATTCTCACCTGACAAGAATGCGGAATTCCGCACATTTGTCCGCCGACGCGTGGGTCAGCATCTCATGGCGATGGATAGGGGAAAGCCATTGAAAGCCGTATCCGAAACGAAGCTGGAATTCGGAACTGGGATCATCCGCCGGCCAACCACTAAAGCTTGTCGAGCATCAAGTGGCCAGCGATCGGCCTGCCGAATGCTACGGCCGAAATGAGTGGGTTGTAATATTCCCGAAAATGCCGAATTTTGCCGTTTTGGATGTCATAACGGATGGCATACCGGTTTCTATACTCTGCGCCGGTAGTCATTACCATATCGCCCTTGGCTTCGAGAAATATGCGCGAACCATCGGGATTAACGGTCAGGTTCAGGTCCGTGAAGGGATGAACGGACTCTTCAAGCTGGAAGGCGTTTTTCCAGAATTCCCGGCATTCGTCGAGGCCCCTGAAGGCACGGTAAAGACCCGGTTCGGTGCGTCCGCTCTCGCTCAGGGGAAAATCGATCAGGATATCTTCGTGCATAATGCTTTCCATTAATGCGACGTCCTTCGTCTCCATGGCGAGCATCCAGTTTCTAAGGGTTTCCAAAGACTGGGCACGCGCCTCAGCGTCATCAGGTGGGCTGATATAGCCATCGATCAAAGCATCAAGGTGCGTTGCTCGTTTGGTCATTGCCGTCATCCTCTCTCGTTGAATTGTAGTCGGATTGGGGTGAAAGTGGCTGCCGCCCGACCCGCCAGCATGCCAAAGGTCGATGAGGAGGACAGCGAGGTGCCGCTGTAGTAACCGGCACCGTGAAATCCTCCAACCACCTCGCCTGCAGCGAACAGCCCCGGGATCGGTTCCCCCATCCAGTCGACCACCGCCATATCGCGGTTTGTTGTGATGCCGCCGTAAGTCGAAGTCAGGGCGTTCGCGCTGGCTGCGATACAATATGGCGGCGTATCGACAGGAATGAGGTTGCTCGTCCTGCCAAAATCTGGATCGGAACCACTACAGACACTGGCGTTGTAGCGGTCGATCGTTTGTTCGAGCACTACCGGATCGATTTGCATGCTCGCCGCGAGATCGGGGATCGTATCAGCTGTCCTGATGTAGCCGTTCGCAATCCCTTCGGGATAATTGTTCACTGAACTGTCGTCGATTGCGGTGTTGAGCAGTTTGGCATCGAAAATCTGGAACGCCACACCGCCTGTTTGGCGCATGCCAGCGCTACCCAGGGCCTTGTAGTTTTGTCCCTCGTTGACGAACCGTCGTCCCTCAACATTGACCATGATGCCGCCGGCCATGAAACTGAAGAGCAAGGGCGGCACTTCATCCGCACCCTGAACGCCATGCGGGTAGTTGCGGATAGCGCCGCCGAACGACCCGGACACATAGCCGAGATCGGCCAGACCTGCGCCCAGGTCACAGGCCATGATGATACCGTCGCCGGTGTTCGCAACGCCGCCATGCTTGACGGCATCGAGAAGTTCGGGTGCGAAGATGCCCAGTAACTCCCGCGATCGGGAAAATCCACCGGTGGCGAGGACCACGCCTCGTCGTGCCTCAATCGCCATGATCCGGTCACCAAAGGCGACCATGGCTTCCTTTACCCGGCCATTCTCTGCGTCGCGAAACAGCTTCATTCCCGCACATTTCGATGCATATATAATGTTTGAATGGGCACGGGCGGCCATATGCATATTGGTGATAACCCGCCCTGTGCCCGTTTCGTGAAGGCATCGGTCCATGGCGCTGAGTTTGAACTTCGCGCCATGCTTTTTCAGAAACTCATAGGCTTCGAGCTGATGGTTGACATAGGCATCGACCAGATCGGGATTGTTTTTGTTCTTGCCCGACAGGAACAATCGCTCGCGTAATTCTTCCGGGCCATCGTCGTAACCCGCCTCCTTCATCAGATCGGTACCGGCGAAGATAAAGCCTCCCCCGGCCATCGCCGAACTGCCTCCGGCTTGGGAGGCTTTTTCCAGCAGGAGAACCTGAAGTCCATATTCCGCCGCCGCCAGCGCGGCGCAATGTCCGGCTATACCCGCGCCAAACACGATGACGTCAGCGGACAGGGGAATGTCATCTGTTTCGTGCAACACGCGCAGGTCTCCCGCTCATGCCTGGAAACCAGGGCCATGCCCGGTCACGACACGCGCAAGATCCGCGATAGACACGGGATAGCCGCGATTTCGCCAAGCGATGTGCAGGTCCGGGCGTAGCAAAAGCACCGAGGCATTCAAGGTCTCGCGGGTGTGCGGCTCGTCCAAATGGATCACTTCGAGTGGCGCGCCGATTTTGGCGAACGCCGCTTCAATGGCCGAACTGTCGTAATTCCCCGTAAGATCGAGCAATGTGTAGTCGTTGCCGACAACGTCCTGAATGGCGCGTCCGTCCTTTAACCACATATGTGGAATTCGTATGCCGGGACGACTGTGTATCCGGAGCGGGATGAACTACTCGCCTACTTTACGGAATTCGGAAAGAAGCACGAGCTCATGGAGCACGTACGTCTGTCGACCGAAGTTACGACGGCGACATACGATGAAGCACAAGGAGAATGGACCCTTACGATCGCCGGTTCAGAGCGCACGGAGACGTTCGACTATCTGATCGCGGCAACGGGTTTTTACAACGAAGCCTCCCTCCCCAAAATTCGGGGGAGGGAGCGCTTCAAGGGCGCCTCATTCCACTCTTCGCACTGGCAGCAGAATATAGACCTCAAGGGAAAGCGGGTCGGAATTGTTGGCACCGCTGCGGCGGCCGTTCAGATCGTGCCGGCCATCTATCCGGAGGTGGGCGAACTCAAGATATTCCAACGCACTCCCTCATGGATCGTCCCTCGAAACAACGTCGTTTATTCTGAAGAGCAACAGCGTGAGTTTGCCCAAGACACTGATTCCTGGCGCAAGCATCGCGATGAACTTTATGAGTTCTCGAAAGCGTTTCTCGACAGCGTGTCGGGAAACCCGGAAAAACTCGAAGAGCTTCGAAGCGTTTGCCTAGCTTACTTGGAGGAACAGATTGCCGATCCAGTGCTACGCGCGAAGCTCACGCCGGACTATGATCCGGGTTGCAAGCGGCTGCTGATCACGGGCGACTATTACAAAACGGTGGCGAACTCCAACGTCGCTATCGTGACTGACTCTATAGAGAGCATGGATGAATCCGGTATCGTTACCGGTGACGGAGCCCATCACGATCTTGACGTGGTGATCTGGTGCACTGGCTACAAGATGCCTAACTATCACGGCCCCGTCCACACCACGGGCCTTGATGGCAAGGCCCTAGCCCGTCTTATTCACCGTGCTTAGTTAGAAGGGTTGGCGGGAGTGGCCTAAGCAGTTGCTTTATAGTAGGAAAATGGGTGTCGAAGCCAATCCTGCAACGAGGCAAAAAATGCCACAAGCCACACC